>JAHYJF010000093.1 GCA_019428955.1 Burkholderiaceae bacterium | reverse complement strand
CTCGGTACAATGTGGCATCGGCGCATCTCCTCTGGCTTCGTTTGTCGAATCGGTGTAAGTACCTGATTCAACGCACGAACCCATGAATGCGCCGACCTATTTACGGGCAGCTTGGTGAAATATTCGGGCTAGCCTGCTGCGTTGGCCTGATCAGGATCTCGTTGATTGCGACGTGGCGCTCGCGGGTTACAAGGTAGCAAACCGCGTCTGCGATTTCCTCGGATTCGAGACGCTTGATGTCGCCCAGCCGAGCCATCAGAGCCGAGACGAATTCCGGCCGGTTGTGGCTGCGCAATTCGGTATCAGTGGCGCCCGGTTCGACCAGCGACACCCGCACGTGGCGGGCAAACAATTCCTGGCGCAGCGACTCGCTGAAAGCTCCCACGGCGTGCTTGGTGGCGCTGTAGACGCCACTGCCCATCCTGACCAGCCGACCGGCCACTGAACTGACATTGACGATGTCGGCGACCCGGCGCGGACCCTGCCTGGCAGCTTCGAGCAGATGCGGTACGGCCGCGTGGGTTCAATAGAGCAGGCCCATGTCGTTGAGGTCCATCATCCGGCGCCATTCCTCGACTCTCGCTCCGGCGATCGGCCCGAGCAGCATTACGCCGGCATTGTTCACCAGCGTGTCGAGCCGGCCGAAGTGCCTGACTGTTTGCTCCACTGCGTCGCGAGCCGCGGTCTCGGCGGTGATGTCGGCACACAGCACCAAGGCTTTGCCACCGTCATCCTCGATGCGCCGGGCCAGGCTTTGGAGGCGCGCTTCGCGCCGCGCCACCAGAGCTACCGCCGCGCCCGCTTTGGCGAGCGCCAGAGCACTGGCTTCGCCAATGCCGCTCGAAGCCCCGGTCACCATGGCCACGGTCTGTTCCAGGGGTCGATTCATGTTCGCTTATCACCTGATAATCAAAGTCGTTGCCAAGCTGTAATAATTGCCGGCGCCGGGCGGGCTCCTGCTCCAACCCTTGTCCCGTCCCTGCTATCCCACAGGATATATCCTTGCACGATGATGGTGGCGGCGTCCGCTGAGGTGGTCGCGCCACCCAGCGAACGAAGCATCTACGGAGGTCACACCATGAAGGCAGACAACATTCTCGCGACCATCGGCAACACCCCGCACATCCGGGTGCGGCGCCTCTTCGGCGCGAGCCACGAGGTCTGGATCAAGTCGGAACGCGCCAACCCCGGAGGGTCGATCAAGGACCGGATTGCGCTGGCCATGGTTGAAGAGGCGGAACGCTCCGGCCTGCTGGCCGAAGGCGGGACCATCATCGAACCGACCTCGGGCAACACCGGTATCGGCCTGGCGCTGGTAGCCGCGGTCAAGGGTTACAAACTGGTTCTGGTGATGCCCGAGAGCATGTCGCTCGAACGCCGCCGGCTGATGATGGCCTACGGCGCAAGCTTCGTGCTCACGCCGCGCGAGAAAGGAATGGCTGGCGCGATCTCCCGGGCAGAGGAACTGGTTGCCGAAACCAAAGGCTCATGGATGCCCCAGCAATTCGAGAACCCGGCCAACGTCGCGGTTCACGAGCGCACCACGGCCCAGGAAATCCTGGCCGACTTTCCGCTTGGTCTCGACGTCCTGATAACCGGCGTTGGCACCGGTGGACATATCACTGGCTGCGCGCGGGTGCTCAAGCAGCACTGGCCGAAACTGAAGGTGTTTGCCGTGGAACCGACCTCCTCGCCAGTCATCTCCGGCGGCAAGGCGGGACCCCATCCGATCCAGGGAATCGGCGCCGGGTTCATCCCGGGCAACCTGCAGACCGACCTGCTCGACGGGGTCATACTGGTCGAGGCCGAGGCAGCCAAGGAGATGGCTCGGCGGGCAGCACGCGAGGAAGGGATGCTGGTCGGGATATCCTCGGGAGCCACACTGGCGGCGATCGCGCAGAAGTTGCCGGAGCTGGCGTCGGAGGCGCGGATTCTCGGCTTCAACTACGATAGTGGGGAACGCTATCTTTCGGTTGATGGCTTCCTGCCGCTCGAATGAGCGGTCGCCGTCAACCGAGATGCTCCGTGACAAAGGAACGCGGGGCGCTCTTCCGGGACTGACATGAAAAGTGTAGATGACTTCCGCCTGAGACTTGGCAAGAAGGAACTGGTGCCGATCGTCCTGGGCGGAATGGGGGTCGACATTTCGACCGCCGCTCTGGCCCTGGAGTGCGTTCGGCTGGGCGGCGTCGGGCACATTTCGGACGCGATGGTGCCGTCGGTTTCGGACAAGCGCTTCGGCACCAAGTTCATCTCCCAGAAGACCAAGTTCTTCAAGTTCAATCTCGGGAACGACGACAAGTCGGCAGTGCGATTCGACCTTGGCCAGCTCGATGAAGCCACCCGGCTGCACATCGGCCGCACCATGGAGGCCAAGCGCGGCGAGGGGATGATCTTCGTCAACTGCATGGAGAAGTTGACCATGAACGGGGCGCGCGAAACCCTCAAAGTGCGGCTCAACAGCGCGCTCGATGCCGGGATCGACGGCATCACGCTGAGCGCCGGGCTGCACCTGGGGTCTTTCGGGATGATGGCCGAGAACCCGCGCTTTCGCGACGCCAAGCTGGGAATCATCGTCTCGTCGCTGCGGGCGCTGCAATTGTTCCTGCGTAAGAACGCCCGCCTGGAGCGCTTGCCCGACTACGTGGTTGTCGAGGGTCCCCTGGCCGGAGGCCATCTGGGTTTTGGCCTGGAGGACTGGAAGCAATATGACCTGCGCACGATCACCAATGAAATCAGGGACCACCTGAAGGCCGAGCAACTCGATATTCCGTTGATTCCTGCCGGGGGCATTTTCACCGGTTCCGATGCTGTCTCGTTCCTCGCGGAAGGTTCCGCTGCCGTGCAGGTGGCGACGCGGTTCACGGTGGCGCGCGAATGCGGCCTGCCGGCCAAGGTCAAGCAGGAATATTTTCGCGCCAGCGAGGATGACATCGAGGTCAATGCCACTTCGCCCACCGGTTATCCGATGCGAATGCTCAAGAACAGCCCGTCGATCGGCTCGGGGGTGCGGCCCAATTGCGAGGCTTATGGCTATCTGCTCGACGGCTCGGGAGGCTGCGCCTACATCGACGCCTATAACCGCGAGGTGCTCGCCCATCCCCACGCCAAGAAGATCAAGGTGCTGGACAAGACCTGCCTGTGCACGCACATGCGCGCCTACGATTGCTGGACCTGCGGGCAGAACACCTGGCGGCTCAAGGACACGACCTATCGCCTGCCCGACGGCACGTACGCGGAACTGACGGCCGAGCACATTTTCCACGACTACCAATTCAGTGTCGACCACAAGGTTGCCCTTCCCGAACAGCCCTGATCGATCTTTCCAACCCCTAATCACTAGAATCGCTATGGCGCCCACGATCACCTGCATCGAAGACTTGCGCCGGCTGGCGCAACGGCGAGTTCCGCGCATGTTCTACGACTACGCGGACTCGGGTTCCTGGACCGAGGAGACCTACCGCGCGAATGAGTCGGATTTCGTGCCGATCAAGTTCCGCCAGCGCGTTGCCGTCAACATGGAGCAGCGCACGCTGGCTTCGACGATGGCCGGCGAAGCGGTGTCGATGCCGGTAGCGATCGCCCCGACCGGGTTGACCGGGCTGCAGCGCGCCGACGGGGAGATTCTGGCGGCGCGCGCGGCGGGCAAGTTCGGCATCCCTTTTACGCTCTCGACCATGAGCATCTGCTCGATCGAGGACGTGGCTGAGAATGTCGACCAGCCATTCTGGTTCCAGCTCTACGTGATGCGCGATCGCGATTTCATCGCCAAGTTGCTCGACCGGGCCAAGGCCGCGCAGTGCCCGGTGCTGGTGCTCACGCTCGATCTGCAGATCATGGGCCAGCGCCACAAGGACATCATCAACGGCCTGTCGGCGCCGCCGCGGGTGACGCTGGCAAACATGTTCAACATGGCCAGCAAGACGCGCTGGGGGCTGGGCATGCTGGGCACCAAGCGGCGCGGTTTCCGCAACGTGGTCGGCCACGCCAAGGGGGTCGACGGCATGACCTCGCTCTCCGAGTGGAGCGCCAGCCAGCTCGACCCGACGCTCGACTGGGACGACGTCAAGCGGCTGCGCGACAACTGGGGCGGCAAGATCGTGCTCAAGGGCATCATGGATCCGGCCGACGCCGAGATCGCGGCTGGACTCGGCGTCGATGGAATCATCGTTTCCAACCATGGCGGGCGCCAGCTCGATGGCGCGCCGTCGTCGATCGAGGCGCTCAAGCCAATCGTCGATGCGGTTGGCGGGCGGGTCGAGGTACACATGGACGGCGGCATCCGCTCCGGCCAGGACGTGCTCAAGGCTATTGCGCTGGGCGCCAAGGGGGTCTATATCGGCCGTCCCTACCTCTACGGGCTGGGGGCACTGGGCGAGGCCGGGGTGACCAAGTGCCTCGAGATCATCCGCAAGGAGCTCGACGTCTCGATGGCGCTGTGCGGCAAGCGCGACATCGCCGAAGTCGACCGCTCGATACTGGTGCCCGGAACGTTCTAGCGCGCGACGCCGGAGTCGCGCTCCAGTCTGCTAGCGGTCCATACTGCTCGTGTGGTCTCGCGTGCGAGCACGAGTCGCGGGGCGTAGCGTCCGGCTGCCGGTTCTCGATTTGCTTGTCGCGCGGCGTTCGCCGTGTGCGCGCAACCCGTGTGTGCGCAACTTCACTGGAGACTACTCATGGATACCTACATCACGATCTGCAACTTCACGGACCAGGGCATCCGCACCGCCAAGGAGAGCATCAAGCGCGCCGATGCCGTCAAGGCTGCAGGCAAGAAGTTTGGCGTCGACATGACGCAGCTGTACTGGACGCTGGGCGCCTTCAACAGGAAGGAAATGGTCGAGATCATCACCAAGCTGGGATGATGGCGCCCCCGAGACGAATCGAACGTCCGACCTGCCCCTTAGGAGGGGGCCGCTCTATCCACTGAGCTACGGGGGCTTTGCAGGCGATTGTACCCAAGCGCGCGGTTGGTCGATATTGCCCCGGTCTGATTCCAGGTCGTTCAGTAGTATTTCGGTAAGCGGCAACCGCTGGGGCAGAAATCGTTGGCGCTTTATTCCGGCATTCGCAACTCGGCGATGATCGGCTCGAGTTGCGGTGCACGTTCTGGTTCCAGACGGATTGCCTCTGCAAACGCGGCCCGTGTCAGCGACTTGTGCCCCTTGTGTAGATAGGCGATGCCCAGGCCAATGAACCTAAGAAACGCAGTTGCCTCACAGTGTAAGAGCCCGGAGATCGAGCACTGGCAGGGGTTTGGGGTGATCTGGCACACTCTCCCGATGGGAGACACATTTGAACTCAAAAAGACCGCTCTCGCCAAGGCCAGCGAGGATGCGATGGTGGTGGACACGATGGGCGGGCGCATGCACGTGCGCTGGGACGAGGCGGCACAGGCCCAAGGCGCACGGCCAACTTGTGTTCTTCGCCGAATTCCTGGCCACCGCCGGCGTGTTCGATCGCTGGGTCGAAGCCTGTCCTTTGCACTACAGCAGCCCCAACGCTTCGCGCGCTCGCGACGTGCTGGGCACGTTGATGCTGGGCATCCTGGCAGGCAGCAAGCGCTATGCGCACACCGCGGGCGTGCGCGGTGACGCGGTGGCCGCGCAGGCACTCGGATTGAGGGGCCTGGTGAGCGAGGATTCGGTGCGCCGCGCGCTCAAGGCGATTGAGCCTGAGGCCAGCGAGCCGTGGATGCGTGACGCGCTGCTGGGCAGCGTGCAGGATGCGCTCGATCGGCCCTGGGTGCTGGACGTGGACGCCACGATCAAGCCACTGTACGGCCACCAGGAGGGTGCCGAGATCGGCTACAACCCGCACAAAAGCCCGGGCGCCCGAACCATGTGCTGCACACCTTCTGGGTGGGCAACCTGTGCCTGGTGCTCGACGCACACCTGAGCGCGGGCAAGCAGCACACATCGGGTCATGGTAAGGCGGCGTTGGCCCGGCTGCTCGATGAGTTGGGTGAGCGTGGTCCGGCGTTGGTGCGGGGCGACTGCGGCTATGGCAACGAGGACATCATCGACGTGTGCGAGCAGCGCGAGCGCTGACGAGTCGCCCGTTGCTGCTGGCAGCGGTGGGCCGCGCGGTCAACCACAGCGGGCAGACGACGTTGTACCTCACACCCATGCATGCCGAGTCGAGGCTGATCAAATCGATGATCGCCAATGTTCATGCGGCCATCGACCATGTTCGGCGTGCTGCGGAGCAGTTACCCAAGCTCAACCGCTGGGCCACGCTGCTGGCGTACATCTGCCAGCGTATCGTCGCTCAATCGGTGTTGCCGACCCCCCCGCCGGCGCTCACGGCGAGCGGGTAACTGCGGTTTTTAGGTTCATTCAAGCGTTATTGCCAGCGCTCTCGGGGCGCCAAGGCAGCGCTCGTGCAAAAATATGTCGGCAATACGGTTTGCGTTCCTGTCAGTCGCGAAGGCGGCGGAACGGGAGCGCGCGGACAAGCTACCGGGCGCGTGGTCAGCGCGCCGGCGGAGCAATCCTCACGTAGGTTTCGATCGCGTATTCGAGTCCGATGCGCGAGACATGTGGCCAGCGCGATTCCCGCTGCCACACCGCCGGGTCGAGATCCGGGAAGCTGACGTCGCCGGTGGCGTCAAGATCAATTGCCGTGACAATCACCCGGTCGGCCAGCGGCAGCGCCTCGCGATAAAGGCGCGCCCCGCCGGCGATGAACACTTCGCTCGGATCGATGCCGGGGTGCTGGTCAAGGTTCTTGGCGGCCAGCGTGATGGCGCCCGAGAGCGTTGCAGCACGTTCGCACCCCGGGGCGCTCCACAACGGATCGGTCGAGACCACAATGATGCGCCGCCCCGGCAGGGGTCGACCGACGGATTCGTAGGTGCGCCGGCCCATCAACACCGGATGATGCATGGTGGTGCGCTTGAAGTGCTGCAGATCCTCGGGCAGGTGCCAGGGCAGGGTGTTGTCGCGCCCGATCACTGCGTTGCGGGCGCGGGCAACGATGATCGTCACCGTGGGCGAAGTCACACCGCCACCGGTGCCTTGATGTGGGGGTGCGGGTCGTAGCCGTCTACCACGAAATCCTCGAAGCGGTAGTCGAAGATGCTATCGGGGCGGCGCTGGATCAACAGCGTCGGCAATGATCGCGGTTCGCGGGACAACTGCTCGTCGGCCTGGTTGAAGTGATTGAGGTAGAGGTGGCAGTCGCCTCCGGTCCAGATGAACTCGCCCGGCTCGAGGTCGCATTGCTGCGCCACCATGTGGGTCAGCAGGGCGTAGGACGCGATGTTGAAGGGGACCCCGAGAAAGATGTCGGCGCTACGCTGGTAGAGCTGGCACGACAACCGGCCGTCGGCGACATGGAACTGGAACAGCAGATGGCAGGGCGCCAGCGCCATCTCGGGGATGTCAGCCACGTTCCAGGCCGAAACGATCAGCCGGCGCGAATTGGGGTTGCTGCGGATCCGCTCGATGAGCTCGGCGATCTGGTCGATCTTGCGGCCGTCGGGTGCGGGCCAGGAGCGCCACTGGTAGCCGTAGACCGGTCCCAGTTCGCCATCGGCGTCGGCCCACTCATCCCAGATGCTCACCCCGTTGTCACGCAGGTAGGCAACGTTGGTCGAGCCCTGGAGGAACCACAGCAACTCGTGGATTATCGAGCGCAGGTGAACGCGCTTGGTGGTCAGGAGCGGAAAGCCGTTGCCCAGGTCGAAGCGCAGCTGGGCGCCGAAGATCGAGCGGGTGCCGGTGCCGGTACGGTCCTGCTTCTCGCTGCCGAAGACGCGCACCTGGCGCATCAGGTCAAGATATTGCCGCATGACTCGATGTTATCAGCGCAGTGGGAAACGATCCTGCTGGCGGGGGTAAAACCGCCCGGCGAGGGCGACTACTCGTCGTCGCTAGAGGACCTGGAGCGGGAGGGCCGGATGGTGCGCCTAATCATGGTGCCGGCCGAGGATAGCCCCGGGGGGCCAAGCGGGGCCGCCGCAGCTGGTGCAACGAGCGGGGCGCTGGCGGGCGGGGCGGGAGCAGCTGATGGAGCAGCTGCCGGAGTCGCGGAGACTGGCGCGGTCACGCCCGCGCCGCGCCCGCCCGGATCGGCACCCTTGGTAAGAACTTCAGGATCGGCGCCGGCCGGTGCCGGCAGGCGCAACTTGACGCCGTCGCGCTCCAGGACCACTTCGGTGGCACTGACCGAGGTCAGCTTAAGGCCCGGTTCGACTTCCTCACCGACTCCCACCGGACGCGCCGGTTTGCCGTCGATCGCCAGGATTGCCGAACCGTTGCGCGTGCTGGCAACGATGCCGATTACCGTGATGTTGGACGGGGCGGTCGAGGTCGCCGCGGCCCCGGCAACTTGGCCAAACAGGCGTTGGGCTGGCCCGGGATCGCTCGGCGCGCCACGATCGATCAGGGAACCGGCGGGTGCAATCGCGATGCGCGGCGCCGACAGGATCATGGCCCAATAGGCGATAACGCCGCACAGGACGGCGGCGCTCAGGAATGACGCCGCCAGCGAGGACCAGCGGGTGCGATCAAACACGGTTGTGATTGGCATCGTGGGCGCGTTTCTCAGCTTTGGGACGACTGCTATCATAGCCCGTTCTGAAGAAATTATCGGGGGAGTCGATGAAGGTGCGTGGATCGGCTGTTCAGCGTGGGTTCACGTTGATCGAAATCATGGTCGTGATCGTGATACTGGGAGTGCTGGCCGCACTTATCGTCCCCCGGATCATGAGCAAGCCCGATGAGGCCCGGGCAACCGCCGCCCGGTTCGACATCGCCAACATCATGCAGGCGCTCGACACCTTTCGACTCGACAACATGCGCTATCCGACGGGCGAGCAGGGGTTGCAGGCGCTGGTGACGATGCCCACGTCGGCCCCCGAGGCGACCAACTGGAAGCAGTATCTGAAGGCGACCCCGATGGATCCGTGGGGACACCCCTACCAATACCTCAACCCCGGATTGAAGGGCGAAATCGACGTCTTCAGTTTTGGTGCTGACGGGCGGCCGGGCGGTGATGGAGTCGACGCCGACATCGGATCCTGGCAACTCAACCGCTGAGCATCATGCCGCGGCGCCCGGCCGGTTTTACCCTGATCGAACTGATAGTTGTGCTGGTGATCATCGGGGTGATGCTGGGGGCGGTCGGGCTCTCGATTCGCAGTGCCGACCGCAGCCTGCAATTCGAGGCCGAACGGCTCGCGCAACTGCTGTCACTGGCGCGCGAGGAAGCACAGGTGCGCGGTGCCCCGATCCGGCTGGACGCTGACGAGCAAGGGTTCCGTTTCATGATTCGTCGCAACCGCCAGTGGCAACCGATCCTCGATGATCGGGATCTCCGTGAGCGCCCCTGGGAAGGTCCGACCACATTGCGGATCGATCGCCCCGACGGGGGCGAGACCATCGAGTTCGGGCGCGAGCAGGTCGACGCCCCCTTCGTGTTGCGCCTGAGCCGGGACGGGACCTCTGCGGCAATCGCCGCCGATGGTCTGGGTTCCTTCGTACTCCAGTGAATCGCGGCTTCACACTGATTGAGGTGCTGGTCGCGCTGACAATCGCTTCGGTGGCGCTGATGGCTGCGACGCGGGCGACCAACTCCTTGCAACACAGTGGCGCCGAACTGCGCCAAAGAACCCTCGCGCAATGGAGCGCCGAGAACCGGCTGGCCCAGATCAGGGTGCAGGGCGAATACCCGAACGTCGGGCAACGGGACTTCGATTGTGCCCAGGGCAGGGCTGCGCTGCGCTGTCACGAGGAGGTATTCGCGACGCCCAATTTCGCGTTCCGGCGGGTCGAGTTGAGCGTCTTCGGGACCGACGGGCATCGCCTGGCGCGCCTGGTTGGTTTCGCGACCTATCTGCCATGAGGCGCCGGTGACCAGGCCCACAAAGCGCAGTCATTACACGGGATTCACTCTCCTGGAACTGCTGGTCGCGATCGCGTTGATGGCGATCCTGGCGGTGTTGTCATGGCGCGGGCTGGATTCGGTGCTGCGCAGCCGCACCAATATCATGGCTGCCTCCACCGAATTGAGCTCGCTGGTGGTGGCTTTCTCGCAGATGGACGAGGATCTGCGCCGGGCCTGGCCGGTGCGGCTGCTGGGCGTGGCGCAGCCGGCGATCGGTTTCGCGCGCGAGAACACTAACGACGGCTTCGCACTGGCGCTGTTACGCGAGGCCGGACCCGTACCGGGGCTGCGGCGGGTCACCTACCGGGTCAGGAACGGCGTTCTCGAGCGCGGCTTTGCGCAGTGGGACACGGCCGACATGGCGGGAAGCGCGAGCGCTTTCGGGGACGAGTTCACCTGGCAGCCCATTCTGGACGGGGTCGAATCGGTCGAGTACCGGGCCTGGGTTCCATTCCGGGGCTGGTTGGCTGGCACCCGCGACGTTGGCGGCAAGGAGCCCGTGAGCGGGCTCGAAGTCACGGTTCAGCACGGTGGTGAGCGGCTGATCCGGGTTTTTGCGGTCAAGGACTGACATGGCGACCGATCCATCACCCGTTGATCGTGCCGCCGCCAAGGGAGTGGCCATAGTCAGCGTGTTGCTGGTGGTGGCGCTGGCGACCCTTATAGTCAGCGCGCTGTTCTTTCGCGAACAGATCGCGGTGCGCTCGGTCGAAAACCGTCTGCTGCTGTCCCAGGGTCGCTGGATCGAGCGCGCAGCCCTGGACTGGGCCAAGGTCATCCTGCTCGCCGACGCTCGTTCGGGGCCAGTCGATCATCTCCAGGAACCATGGGCGACGCCGGTCGCCGAGACCCAGCTCGACGAAACGGTCACTGCCGGGGCCAGGTTGCGCGAGGGCGAGCGCGCCCCGCTGCTGATGGGCCAGATGTTCGATGCCCAGGGGCGCATGAACCTGACCAACCTGGAACTGGGCGGCAAGCCGGCGGAAGTCTATCTGGACGCGTTGCGACGCTTGCTCGAGATCCTGCGCTTGCCAGCCAGTCTCGCCGACACCATCACCGAACGGGTGCTGTTGTCGCGCCAGCACATCGTCGACGGCAAGCCGGCGCCGCCCACCATGTTGCCACCGCAGCGCCTTGAAGATCTGCTGGGCTCACCCGGTTTCGATGAGGAAACGGTTGCGGCGCTGGCGCCATTCGTTGTATTTCTCCCAAGGGTAACGACTCTTAACCTTAATACCGCGCCTGCCGAGGTCCTCGGGGCGATGGTGCCCGGCAGCGACCTGGCTGGCGCTCAGCGCTTTGTAGCCAAGCGTGAGCGGACGTTCTTCAGTAATCTGGCGGCGGCCGGGACCCAGTTCGACCACCAGCCGACTCTGAGCAGCCAAGTCTTTTCAGTCGGATCAAGCTACTTTCTCGTGCGCGGAATGGTACGCTTCGGACGCGTCGAGTCGGTCAGCGACACTCTGCTTGAACGCAACGGACAGAAGGTCGAGGTCGTATGGCAGCGACGCTATTAGCAGATCGGTGTGGCGGGGCGATCGACGCCCCGGCCCGGCCGAAGGCACGGACGAGGACATGACAGCGACGAACATTCGAAAGGGCGAGTCGTTCATCTGGTTGCCGCCGCGCTCGG
>JAHYJF010000489.1 GCA_019428955.1 Burkholderiaceae bacterium | reverse complement strand
CTTGGCCAGGGCGACGAAGTTGGCATTGGTGACATCAAGCTGCGAATCGCGCGGGTCATCCGGCTCGAATCCGACCGCGGCAGCGGCTTTGCGAGCCTGGCGCCGCGGGCCCTGATTGCGCTCGACGATCTCGCTGCCACCGGGCTGATCCAGCCGGCGAGCCGCATCACCTATCGGATGATCGTCGCCGGCCAGCCAGGTGCCGTGGCCGCTTTCAGCAGCTGGCTGAAACCGCAGTTGCAACGCGGCCAGCGCCTTGAGACGCTGGAGGCGGGGCGACCTGACCTGCGCATGACGCTCGACCGCGCCGAACAGTTCCTGTCGCTGGTGGCGCTGCTCTCGGCGCTGATCGCGGCGGTGGCGGTGGCCCTGGCGGCGCGCCGCTTCGCCGGCCGTCATGTCGATGGCTGTGCGGTCATCAAGGCGATCGGGCTGTCGCAGCGCCGGCTGCTGGCGATCCTGCTGGTTGAACTGGCGCTGGTTGCGCTGGCGGGCGGACTGCTCGGAGCCGTGCTGGGCTGGATCCTGCATTACGTGCTGGCAGCGGCTTTCGCGCCGTTGCTGGAGATGCCCCTGCCGCTGCCCTCGCTCTATCCGGGGCTGCAGGCGCTGCTGGTGTCGCTGGCGCTGGTGGGAGGTTTCGGGGCGTGGCCGTTCGTGCGGCTGGCGGGCGTGCCGCCGCTGCGCGCGCTGCGTCGCGAGCTGGGAGTGCCGCCGGCCTCGGCGTGGTTCGGGGCACTGATCGCGCTGGCGTGCTTTGCCGCATTGCTGTTCTGGTTCGCCGGCAACGTCAAGCTGGCCGGCATCGCGCTGGGCGGTTTCGCGCTCGGCAGCATCATCTTTCTGGGGGTCGGTTTCGCGGTCGTCATGTTGGTCGCGCGCCTGCACTCGTTCGCCGGCGTGGCGCGCAATGCCGCGCTCCGCCTGGCGTTCGCGTCCTGGACCAGGCGGCGTGCGTCAACGGTAATCCAGACCGCGGCACTGGCGATCGGGCTGATGGCGCTCACCCTGCTGGCGGTAACGCGCACCGACCTGATCGACGGCTGGCGCCAGGCCGCGCCGGCGGATGCCCCCAACCGTTTCCTGATCAACATCCAGCCCGACCAGCGCGACGCGGTGGCAGCGGCGTTGAGCGCCGGCGGCGTCACTGGCGCCGAACTCTCCCCGATGATTCGCGGCCGGCTGGTGGCGATCAACGGCCAGCCCATTGACTCGCGGCGTTATCAAGACGATCGCGCCCGGCGCCTGGTCGAGCGCGAGTTCAACCTCTCGTACATGGACCGGATGCCGAGCCACAACCGGCTCGCGGCCGGCCGCTGGCTGGACCCGAAGGCCATGGAAGCGTCGGCCGAGATCGGCATCATGCAGACGCTGGGCCTGGCGCCGGGCGATCAGTTGCGCTTCGATGTTGGCGGCAACCAGGTTGATGTGCGCCTTGCGGGTGCACGCAAAGTTGCCTGGGATTCGATGAAGGTCAACTTCTTCATGATCCTGTCGCCGCCGGCGCTGGCCAACATGCCGCAATCGCTGATCACCGCCTACCACCAGCCGGCCAGCGCTCCGGCGCTCGACACCGAACTGGTGCGTGCCTTCCCCAACCTGACCGTGATCGACACCGGCAACATCCTGCGCCAGATCCAGACCATGCTCGACCAGGTAGTGCGCGCGGTG
>JAHYJF010000092.1 GCA_019428955.1 Burkholderiaceae bacterium | reverse complement strand
CCGCATTGCCCAGCGTCAGGCGAAATTCTGAATCAAGCACCAGCACGCCGGCGGTGAGATTGGCGAGCACGCTCTCGAGCCGGGCGTTGGCGCGCTTGAGTTCGCGCTGGTTGCGCTCGACCTGCTGACGGGCGTCGGCGAGCTGGCGCATCATTGCGTTGAAGGACTCGGTCAGCACCCCCAGCTCGTCGCGGCCGCTGTAACTCTTGACCGGCCGGAAGTCGCCGCCAGCCACCGCCCTGGTGCCCGCGGCCAGCATCGAAAGCGGCCCGGTGAGCCATCCCGAGAGCAGGAACGCCGCGGCAATCGACGCGAACGCGGTCAGGAAGAAAATCAGCGTCAGCGTGACGTAGAACAGGCGCTTGAGGCCAACCCGCGACTCGAGCAGTTGCTGGTAGTCGTTGCGCCCCTGCGAGATCGCTTCGGCGCTTTCGGAAAGCGCTCGCGAAACCGGCTGCAGCAGGTGCAGGTAACGGCCGTCATCGGGACGCTGGGCAGTCGCACCGATGGTCGCGATGACTCGCAGGCGCAAGCCGGCCGCGTTGCCCAGGGGTGGCTCACGCGCGTCGGTAGCCACCGGCGGCGTCATCCCCGCGGCGGCTTCCCCGGTGGCGACACGCGGGGCGTCGGATTCGAACTCCGCCACCAGGCTGGTGAAGCGTGCCCGGCGCATCACCTCGGAGCTCGGCAGGTCCGGAACCACGCTGGCGAAACGCCCGCCGCTCGCCGTGATGATCCGGTTGGATCCGGTTAGGATCAGCACGTCCTGGAGGCCGTGTTGCTCGCGCATGCGCTGGAGCGCGAACGACCAGTTGTCGCGCGGGGTGTCGGCCAGCTCGGCAGCCATCGCCCGGGCGGTGCCCGAAACGTCGGAGCGCATCGCATCGAGCGTTGCGCGGCCCAGGTTGAGGCCGGAGTCAAGCGCGCGCTCCAGCGGCACATCGAACCAGGACTCGATCGAGCGGCCAATGAACTGCACCGCCACGATGTAGATCAGCAACAGCGGCACGATGGTCATGACGGTGAACGACAGCGCCATGCGCGCCATCAGCCGGGCACCGAAGACCCCGCGGCGGTAGCGCGACAGCAGCCGGCGGGTCATCTCGAGGACCAGAACGACCAGGCTGGTCCCGACAATGGCCGTCAGCCAGAAAAGCAGCTGGTAGCTACCCTGGAACAACTCGGTGTTCGAGGTGGCGGTCGCCAATAGCACCAGCAGCACCATGGCCAACAGCACCGCGGCGAACAGCGACCCGCGCAACAGCCGCCCTACGGCGCTGTTTTCGATGTCTCGGCTATGAACGGGAATCTCTTCCATTCGGTCTGCAGGTTCCAGTCACGGTTGGTGAGTGCCGTAATCTGGAATGGTTTGGGGAGTTGCGAGGTGTCAAGCCGCAGGCGCAGTTGCGCCTCGTAGTTGGCGTTTGGCTTCAGATCTTCGACCTCCATCACGCGCCAACCGCGGATCAGTGAAATCGAGCGCACCGCCTCGTCGAGTGTCGGGAACTGAATCTGATAGGAGCCGATGACCAGACGGTACTGCGAGGTCAGCGGATGGTAGGAGAGCCGATAGGTCCGGCTGGCGCTGACCGTGCGCTCATCCCACCAGTACCAGCGCGGCTTGACCAGTTGGAATTCGGCAACGAAATACAGCGCCAGGCCCCGTTGGACAGAATCCTCGAGGCGGGCCGGGAGCGGGACTGCGAAGTCTGCCGACAACTGCCAGGCGTCGCCCTCCACCGTAGGCTCGAGGCGCACGCTGGTGACTTCGATGACCTCTGAGCTTTGGGCTGCCGGCATCCCGCCCAACAGCACCGCCACCAGGGCCAGTGCCTGGGCGAGACGAAAGATCACGCGCTCTTCTCTAACATCGCGTAGAAGAACCCGTCGTGATCCCGCAAGGAATCCGAACGGGGCAGCAATTGGTCGACCGGTTCAGGCGCGTCGCTTCCCTCAAATCGCCAGGCCAAGTCGCATCTAATGGCATCACGGTGCGCGCGCCGGAAACGGTCAACCACCCCCTCGCCCTCGGCACGAAACACCGAGCACGTGGCATAGAGCAATTTACCACCCACTCGCAGCAGCGGCCAAAGCCGCGCCAGGATTTCGACCTGGCGTGCCGAAAGTGTCGCGAGATCGCTACGGCGCCGCAGCCAGCGTACATCAGGGTGACGGCGCACGATTCCCGATGCTGTGCAGGGAGCATCGACCAGGATCCGGTCGAACTGGACCCCATCCCACCAGAGCTGCGGCTCGAGCGCCGAGCCTTCCACGAGCCTGGCGTGCAAGCCCTGCCGCTCGAGGTTCTGGGCAACGCGCGCCAGCCGATCCGCCGCAACGTCGAGCGCCGTGACGTCACAGTCCGCCAGCTCCAGAATATGGGTGGTCTTGCCTCCGGGCGCGGCACAGGCGTCTAGCACCCTCATGCCGTCGGCCACGTCGAGCAGCGGGGCTGCCAGTTGCGCCCCGGCGTCCTGGATCGAGACTGTGCCGGCAGCGAACTCCGGCAGCGCCGCGACCGCGCGCGCGTTCTCGAGGACCAGCGCCTGGGGACCGACCGGCCGGGCCTTGACCCCCGCGGCGGCCAGTTGCGCAAGGTATTCGTCACGAGCAAAACGGCGCCGGTTGACGCGCAGAGTCATCGGCGGGGCCTGGTTGGACACCGCCAGGATTGCCTCCCAGTTGCCGGGATGGTCACGCCGCAGCTGTTCGATCCACCAGCGCGGGAAATTCCAGCGCGCCTCGTCGTTGCGCAGCGCCCGCACCAGCAAGTCATCGCGCTCGCGCACGAAACGGCGCAGCGTCGCGTTGAGGAAACCAGCCGCGGGCTCGGTCACGCGCCGCAGCCGCGCTCCCGCAACCGCCTGGTCGACAGTGATGGCCGCGGCACGCAGCGGCTCCAACAACTGCGCCAGGGCGACGATCTGGAGCGCTGCGACCGCTGGCGCCGGGGGGTGAGCGTTGAGGATCGCGCCAAGCTCGCGGCAGAGACCGAGTTGCCGCGTACTGCCGTAGGCGATGTCCTGCACCGCCGGCAGGGAATCGGCCGGCAAGGCCGGAGCGGCGGCGGCGATTGCCTGGCCGAGAGCTGCCGGCAGGGCGGCCCCGGCGAGCATCGCCTCGAGAGCCGCGGCCGCAACCGCGAACTCCTGGGCCAGAGTCGCGCGCGCGCTCATCGCAACCGCGTCCGGTCGCCGAGTACGGACACTAGCGCACCCCGCTGGCCATGGCCAGCAGCCGGCGCACGCGCTCGCCGGGGTCGGGATGGGTTGAGAAGAGACTCTTGATGCCGTTGCCGCTGAGCGGATTCATGATCATCATCTGGGCCGTCTCGGGATGCGCTTCGGCCGGCGCCAGCTGGATTTCCTGGGCGGAGGCATGGATCTTCTCGAGCGCCGACGCCAGCGATTGCGGGTCGCCGCTGATTTCGGCACCACCGCGGTCGGCCTCGAATTCCCGTGCCCGCGAGATCGCCATCTGGATCAGCATCGCGGCGATCGGCGCCAATAACATCACTGCGATGGTCGCGATCGGATTCGAGCGTTCGTTGGAACCCCGACCGCCAAAGAAGAACGCGAATTGCGCCAGCGCCGAGATCGCGCCCGCCATCGTCGCCGAGATCGTCGAGATCAGGATGTCGCGGTGCTTGATATGCGCCAGCTCATGGGCCATAACGCCGCGGAGTTCGCGCTCGCTCAGTGCGCGCATGATTCCGGTGGTGGCCGCAACTGCCGCGTGCTCGGGGTTGCGCCCGGTCGCAAATGCGTTGGGGGCCGGCTCGTCGATCAGGTAGACACGCGGCATCGGCAACTCGGCGCGCTGCGCCAGATCCTGAATCATCCGGTAGAACTGCGGGGCACTGGTCTCGTCGACCTCGCGCGCCCGGTACATCCGCAGCACCATCTTGTCCGAGAACCAGTAGGCGAAGAAGTTGGTCAGCACGGCGAACCCCAGGGCCAGGAGCATTCCCTGTCGGCCGCCCAAGACCCCGCCGATCACGCCAAAGAGCGCGACGATCGCCGCCATCAGCACCGCAGTCTTGAACCAGTTGAACATTTTTACCTCTCTCCAAGTGCTGGAACTGCCGCCGCCACCGGCCGATATCAGGCAAACATGTGGGGCCGCAGTGGCCAGAGTACAAGTCCGGCCTCAGGCCGGGGGCAAGACCAGGTGATCGCCAGGCCCAATCTGGAGACCCTTGAGAAAGTCGGCTACCGCCATCCGGCGAGAGCCGGCACGCTGCAATTCGAGGACTTCGAGGACCGTCCCGCCGCCGCAGGCAATGCGCAACGATCCGCTCGGCGCGGCGAGCACAGTGCCCGGCTCCGGGGCTTCTGAGTCTCCCGGCACAAGCCGGGCCTCGCCCTCAGCGCCCGCCGGTGCGCCGGGCGCGAGGGCTCGGACGCGCCACAGTTTCAGCGCCACCCCGGCGCCGCGTGCCAGCACCGCCGTCACGCCGGGTTGGGGATCAAGAGCCCGGACCCGGTTGGCGAGCCGGCGGGCGGGTTGGGTCCAGTCGAGCGCCAGCTCGGACTTGAGGATGCGCGACGCGTAGGTCATCCCCTGTTCAGGCTGCGGGGTAGCGGCCAGCGTGCCGGCCTCCAGCTCGGCCAGCGCCCTCACTATCAACCGGGCGCCGAGCACGGCCAGCCGTTCGCGCAAGGCACCGCCGGTTTCTTCAGCAGTGATCTCGAGCTCCTCGGCCAGCAGGATCGGCCCGGTGTCCATTCCGGCGTCCATCTGCATGATGGTGACACCGGTGACCGCGTCGCCGGCCTCTATGGCGCGCTCGATCGGGGCGGCGCCTCGCCACCGGGGCAGCAGCGAGGCGTGGATGTTCAGGCAGCCCAGCCGCGGAATGGCCAGCACCTCGGCAGGCAGGATCAGCCCGTAGGCGGCGACCACCATCGCATCGGCACCAACCATGCGCAGCAACGGCCAGGCCTGCTCGTCGCGCAACGTTCTCGGCTGGGCGATCGGGTAGCCCTGCTGCAGCGCCAGTTCCTTGACCGGGCTGGCAGCAAGCGCCTGGCCGCGGCCAGCAGGCTTGTCCTGTCGGGTCAGTACCAGCGCAATCTCATGCCCGGCGGCAGCGAGCGCACGCAATGCCGTGGCGGCAAACTCCGGGGTGCCGGCAAAGATCAGCCGCATTGGATGCCGGCTTGCGATGGGAAAAGACGCGCTGTGTTCGATCTGGTCGGCGGCGGCGTCAACATGACAGGTGCCGCCGGCCTCAACTTTCGACCCGTTCGGTCTTGGCGAGCCGCGCGCGCAGCCGGGTCTGCTTGAGCCGCGAGAGATACTCGACGAAGACCCGGCCATTGAGATGGTCGATTTCGTGCTGGATGCAAACCGAAAGCAGTCCCTCGGCGTCGATCGCGAACGCCTGTCCGTGCTCGTCCAGCGCCTGGACGCGGACCCGATCGGGGCGCTCGACCTCGGCATAGAAGCCCGGTACCGACAGGCAACCCTCCTCGAAAACCTTGGAATCGCTGCTGCTTTCGAGGATCTGCGGGTTGATGAAGACCCGCAAGTCATCGCGCTCCTCACTCACATCGATGACGATCACCCGCTCATGGACGTCGACCTGGGTGGCCGCCAACCCGATCCCGGGGGCCGAGTACATGGTCTGAGCCATGTCAGCCACCAGCTGGCGAATTCGCTCGTCAACCACAGCCACCGGCTTGGCCACCAGATTGAGGCGGCGGTCCGGAAAATGGAGAATGTCACGTACGGCCATCGGGAATAATCTACCGCCGGTTAGTTCGATCTGCCAGGAAACCTTGCGGCATCAATGCATTGGCGGCAGAATCTGACACGAATACTAGGATTGGTTCCGGGCATCTTCCCCGATCCGGTCAGGCGTTCGCGGTTCTCACCAGGCACTCAAATGCGCACACCAAAAAAGTTTATCACGCAGCTAATTACCTATGCGTTGGCGGGATTTATTCCGTTGGCAGCCCATGGGCAGCTGGTCGAACTCGCCAAGGACGCTCCCGACAGCTATATCGTGGTCAAGGGCGACACGCTCTGGGACATTTCCGGCAAATTCCTCACCAAACCATGGCGCTGGCCCGAAATCTGGCAACTCAATCGCGAACAGATCAAGGATCCGCACTGGATTTATCCCGGTGACGTAATTTACCTGGACCGCAGCGGCAGCTCGCCGCGGCTGCGCCTGGGCAAGCCGTTTGGCGAAGGTGACCTGCCAACGGTCAAGCTCACCCCCAAGGTGCGCTCCGAGGGAATCGCGCGTGATGCAATCACGACGGTCAAGGCCAGCGCCATCGCCCATTACCTGAATCGACCGCTGATCGTCGACGACAAGGGCCCGGCCGAGAACCCGCGGATCATCGGCACCCAGGAAGGGCGGGTCTATCTCAGCACTGGCGATCTCGCCTACGTGCGCGGCATCGCCGACGACCAGGTTACCGATTGGCACGTCTATCGGGCGGCCAAGCCACTGCTCGACCCGGACACCCGTAAACCGATTGCCTACGAAGCTCTGTTCGTCGGCTCCGCGCATCTGACCCGCCCGGGAGACCCGGCGACGCTGCGCATCGACGTCGCCAGCGAAGAGATTGGCATCGGCGACCGGCTGATGCCGGCCGAGCGCTCCGAGGCATTCAACTATGTGCCCCACCCGCCCGAGCAGGACGTGCGGGCTCGCATCATCTCGGTCTACCACGGCGTGAGCCAGGTCGGCCGCAACAGTGTGGTGGCGATCAATGCCGGCCGGGAGCAAGGCGTCGACCCCGGGACCGTACTGTCGGTCCTCGAACTGGGCCGGACGGTGATCGACCGCGAGGACAAGGACAAAGCCAGGATCAAGCTTCCGGATGAGCCAATTGGCCAGCTGCTGATCTTCAGGATCTTCGATAAGATTTCCTACGGACTGGTTGTGCGGGCGTCGAAAGCAATCACGCTTGGCGACGTGGTGGTTAAACCCTAGCGATCCCTAATGCCGCTGGATTCAGCCGCGCGCGACGAGCGCGCGCCCTGGCTTCGCCTTGTGCTCACGCCCAGCGTCGGCGCCGGGACAGCGCTGAGCCTGTTGCGCGCATACGGGCTGCCCGAGGCGATCTTTGCCGCCGGCACCGGAGCACTGGCCCGCGTCGCCGGCACCGAGGCGGCGGCCCGACTCAACGGTAGCGACGCCACCCGCGACGCGGCGGTCGCCGCCGCGCTCGACTGGGCACAGGGCCCGGACCGGCATCTGATTTCACTTGCCGACCCGCGCTACCCCGCACGACTGCTTGAAATCGGCGATCCGCCGCCCCTGCTGTACGTGGTCGGCGACCCCGCCGTGCTGGCCCTGCCGGCACTGGCCGTAGTCGGGAGCCGCAGCTGCACTGCCGCCGGCCAGGGCAACGCCCGCGCTTTCGCCCGCTCGCTGGCCGACGCCGGCCTGGCGATCGTCAGCGGGCTGGCGCTGGGCATCGACGCTGCCGCGCACCGCGGCTCGCTCGACGCCGCCGACGGACACACCATCGCGATCCTGGGAACCGGACTCGATACTGTCTACCCGGCCGAGAACCGGGGCCTTGCCCGCCAGGTCGCCGAGCGCGGCGCCCTGGTCAGCGAACTGCCGCTGGGCACGGCCCCGGAGCGCTGGAATTTTCCCCGCCGTAACCGCCTGATCGCCGGCTTGAGCATGGGTGTGCTGGTCGTCGAAGCCGCCAAACGCAGCGGGTCGCTGATCACGGCGCGGCTGGCCGGCGAATTCGGCCGTGAGGTGTTCGCAATCCCGGGTTCGATCCACTCACCGGTGGCGCGCGGCTGCCATGCACTGATAAGGCAGGGGGCCAAGCTGGTCGAGTCGGCCGAAGACGTGCTGAGCGAGCTGCGGATGCCGCGGATCCGCCCGGCCAGCCCCGCCGCCCAAGAGCTCGATCCAGCCGGCGACGCCAGTCAGGGCGCTTCAGCCGGTGCGACCGCGCTCCTGGCAAGCCTGGGCTGGGATCCGGCGGGGTTGGACGAACTGGCCCAGCGCACGGGCCAGGGGGCTGGCGCGCTGAATGAAACACTGCTGGAACTGGAGCTCTCCGGGGTCGTCGAGCGGCTCGCCGACGGCCGCTATCAGCGGCGCGGATAAAAGACCCGCTGGCGGGCACCTGGCTGGCACCACAATACCGCCCGGCTTGCCTGCTGATGCAAGCCGCACTTATTATGAGACCCCTTTGGGGCCGGAACAGCGTTGACCGACAGCAAGTCGAGCGCTTCCCGGCCATTCCTGTTGCGAGACCAGATGAGCAAGACGTTGATCATTGCCGAGAAACCTTCCGTGGCCACCGATATCGCGCGGGCGCTGGGGGGCTTTACCCGCCAGGGAGATTATTTCGAAAGCGACGACTATGTCCTTTCGTCCGCTGTCGGGCACCTGGTCGAGATCACTGTCCCGCCGGACCAGGAAGTCAAGCGCGGCAAATGGTCGTTTGCGCATCTGCCGATCATCCCTCCGCGCTTCGACCTCAAGCCGATCTCCAAAGCCGAGGATCGCCTCAAGCTGCTGACCAAGCTGATCCGACGCAAGGATGTGGGCGCATTGATCAACGCCTGCGACGCGGGGCGCGAGGGCGAACTGATCTTTCGGCTGGTCGCCGAACACGCCAAGGCCAAGCAGCCCATCGCGCGACTTTGGCTGCAGTCGATGACCCCGGCAGCAATCCGCGAGGGGTTCACCAGGTTGCGCGACGACGCGACCATGCGGCCGCTTGCCGATGCCGCCCGATGCCGCGCTGAAGCCGACTGGCTGGTGGGCATCAACGGGACCCGGGCGATGACGGCCTTCAACTCCCGTGATGGCGGTTTCTACCTGACTACGGTCGGGCGGGTGCAGACCCCGACGCTGGTTATCGTCGTCGAGCGCGAGGAACGGATCAAGAGATTCGTGGTCCGCGAATACCACGAAGTGAGGGCTGACTTTGCCGCTGCAGCCGGCAGCTATGAGGGCCGCTGGTTCGATCCCACCTTCCGCAAGAGCGAGGATGATCCCGAAGCCCGGGCCGAGCGCATCTGGGGCAGCGAGCGTGCCGAGGCGATCGTCGCCGCGTGCCGTGATCAGGCGGGCAGCGTCAGCGAGGAGTCGCGCGCTACCAGCCAGCTCTCGCCACCGCTCTTTGACCTGACCAGCCTGCAGCGCGAGGCCAACGGCCGGTTCGGCTATTCGGCCAAGACAACGCTCTCGATCGCCCAGGCGCTGTATGAAAGGCACAAGGTGCTCACCTATCCGCGCACCGATTCGAGAGCCCTGCCGCTCGACTACGTGCCGGTTGCGCAGGAAACCATGAAAGCCCTGGCCGCGGACAGCGAGGTCGGCGGCTTGGCCGAGCAGGTACTCGCCAACTCGTGGATCAAGCCCAATCCGCGGGTGTTCGACAACGCCAAGGTCTCGGATCACTTTGCGATCATCCCGACCGTCCAGGCGCCCGGCAATCTCTCCGATGCCGAGCGTCGGATCTACGACCTGGTGCGGCGCCGGTTCCTGGCGGTGTTCTTCCCGGCGGCGCAGTTCCTGGTGACCACCAGGATCACCAATGTCGGCGAGAACCACTTCAAGACCGACGGCAAGGTGATGGTCGCGCCGGGCTGGATGGAGATCTACGGCAAGGAGGCAACCGGCGACGAGGCTGGGCTGTGCCCGGTATCGGACGGCGAGACCGTCGAGACCGTCGAAGTGCGCGCCATCGCGCTGGCCACCCGGCCGCCGCCGCGCTACAACGAGGCGACCCTGCTCTCGGCGATGGAAGGCGCCGGCAAGCTGCTCGAGGACGATGAGCTGCGGGCGGCGATGTCGGCCAAGGGGCTGGGGACGCCGGCCACGAGGGCTACCATCATCGAGGGCCTGATCTCCGAGAATTACCTGATTCGCGAGGGTCGCGAGCTGATCCCGACCACCAAGGCCCACCAGCTGCTGCGCCTGCTGCGCGGGCTCGAGGTCACGGAACTGACAGCTCCGGAGCTCACCGGCGAGTGGGAGACCAAGCTCGCGCAGATCGAGCACGGCGCCCTGAGCCGCGAGCAGTTCATGGCCGGGATCGCCGAGATGACCCGCCAGATCGTCGAGCGGGCCAGAAACTACGACTCGACCGATGTGCCGGGCGACTACGCGACCCTGGCCACGCCGTGCCCAAAATGCGGTGGAGTGATAACCGAGAACTACAAGCGCTATGCCTGCGGGAGCTGCGATTTCTCGATTACCAGAACGCCGTCGAGTCG
This sequence comes from Burkholderiaceae bacterium, assembly GCA_019428955.1. Lineage (GTDB taxonomy): Bacteria > Pseudomonadota > Gammaproteobacteria > Burkholderiales > Burkholderiaceae_E > JAGXFR01. The sequence continues at coordinate 1,340 of JAHYJF010000092.1, read as the reverse complement.
TCAGCTCGACGTGGCCGAGGCCGAGACACTGTTGCGCGACCGGGTCATCGGTCCGCTCGATGGCTTTCGCAGCAAGATGGGGCGCCCATTCGCGGCCCTGCTCAAGATCAATGACGAAAACCGGCTCGAATTCGATTTCGGGCGCGACGATCAGGATGGCAACGGCGAATCCGAGGAGCCGCCGGACTTTTCCGCCCAGCAGCCACTGGGTCCGTGCCCGAAGTGTGGCGGGCCCGTTTACGAACACGGCATGTACTACGTGTGCGAGCGGGCGGTTGGGCCGGCCCGAATTTGTGACTTCCGCTCGGGACGGAACATCCTGCGCCAGGCGGTCGAGCCCGAGCAGATGCGCAAGTTGCTCGCCGAAGGTCGCACCGACCTGCTGACCGACTTCGTTTCCAACCGCACCGGGCGCAAGTTCAAGGCGTTCCTGGTCCGCGCAGCCGACGGCAAGGTGGGCTTTGAGTTCGAAGCGCGAGTCAAGCGCGAAGGGGCTGGCGCCAAGCGCAAGCCGGCCACCGGCAAGGCAGTCGCGGCCAAGGCCGCCACTGGCAAGCCCGCAGCGCGCAAGACCGCCAAGAAGAAAGCGCTAGCCCGCAAGGCTACCAGGAAGAAGGCCGACGCCTGAGGCGCTGATGCACGTCCTCCAGGCTGCCGAAGTCAGCGTCGACTGGGTCTTTGCGTACGGGTCGCTGATCTGGGACCCGGAGATCGACTATTCGCGCTCCGAGCTCGGGCGACTGCATGGTTACCACCGCGCGTTCTGCGTGCGCTCGAGCCACTACCGCGGCACACCCGAGCAACCTGGAATAGTCCTTGGCCTTGACCGCGGCGGCAGCTGCACGGGGATGGCGTACCAGCTCACCGCCGCGCACCGGGCACGCTCGATCGCCAAGCTCTTTGCCCGCGAAATGCCCTCCGCGACCGCCCGCGTCTATCTGCCGCGGATCGTCAGGGTTCACCTCCAATCGGGGTTGTCGGTGCGCGCGCTCACCTTCGTCGCCGACCCTTCGACCGGGGCCTACGCCAAGCTGAGCGACGGTGAGATCGTGGCCCGGATGGCCCGCTGCTGCGGTATCCGCGGACCCAATGTTGACTACCTGTTCAACACCGTGCGGGCGCTCGAAAGACACGGAGTCCACGACCGGATGCTGGCGCGGCTCGAGTTGCTCGCGCAGCACCACCAGCTCCTGCCGGCCGCCGGCAGCCGCGACTAGCCCGAAGTTCCCGGGCCACAAGGGTGCTTTGAGCACCTAAACACCTATGGAATCAACGAGTTGAGGGTTATTTCTGGCGTCAGGATGTAGGCATGTATAAGGCTTGACATGGGATAGGCTATT
>JAHYJF010000091.1 GCA_019428955.1 Burkholderiaceae bacterium | reverse complement strand
GCAGTCGCCCGATACTTCAGCAAAGACCGAGGTAAAGCACTGTCGTTGACGTCGATGGGACATCCACTCGGCGAGGCTGCTTTGCCCGTAATCATCGTCACGCTGATAGGCGCCTGGGGCTGGCGGCCCGCCATGGTGGCGACCGGTGGCCTCGCGTTGGTTTTGGTCATGATTGCAGGTGCTCTGGTTCGCAGCAATCCGGCGTTTCGCAAGCCGGAAGGGCCCCTCATGCCAACAGCGCATGCAACGGGACATCTCCATCCGAGGATGAAGTCACATCACTTCCTGTATTCAAGATATTTCCTGATGAGCGCGCCCCTGTTCATTGCCACGCCATTAATTGTTACGGCGCTGGTCTTTCACCAAGCGGTGATCGCGCAGGAAAAGGGATTTACGTTGGAATGGTTTGCCGCGTCATTCATCGCATTTGCCGTGGCAAGAGTTGGCGGCGGGTTACTGATAGGCCCAGTAGTAGATCGTATTGGAACGAAAAAGCTTTTTTCTTTTCATGTTCTGCCGTTCTGTTTCGGCATCGGGATTCTGGCGGCCGGAACTTCCGCTTGGGTCGTACCGGTCTATTGGGTTCTCGCAGGGATTACAAGCGGCATGGCGGGTACGTTGCAAGCAGCCATTGTTGCGGCACACGTCGCCCCGGACAGGCTCGGCACCGTTCGCAGCGTTCTTGCTGCCATGACGATACTCGCCAGTGCCGCAGGGCCTGTGCTTTATGCCTGGCTCGCGGCGTCAGGGCTGGCGATGCCCAGCCTGTTATGGGGCGCCGTCGCGGTGATGATAATTGCGACGGTCACGAGTGCTGTCGCGGGCTCGGCATGGTCGTTAAGGTCGCAGGGGGAATACAGTTGATATGTAGCCACGAGATGTCGACGCGCGCGACTGCCAAGCCGATGGTAGCGACCTATGAGGGCCAGCGCGCACCCGGGCAGCCGCTGGTCTTTCTCGGCGGCTGGCTGTTCTCGGCGGCGTTCTACACCGATGGTGCCGAGCGGCGCCTGCCCGACAGTGATGAGGGTTGGCGCCGGCTCGGTTCGGGCGGTGGATTTGTCGCCGTCGATGTCAGGAGTCGCGCAGCGCTGGCGCCCCAACCCGGCCGGGTCGTTACCAAGGTCGGTCATTTCGATGCCTATGACCTGATGTTCGTTGCCCCGCAGGATCAGGCGGCATCGTCGGTCAACGAGAACCCGGCGGTGGCGCGATGAAGGTGGCCGCAAGCGCCGACCGGAGGATCTGGATCGGAGTCTGCATCGATGACTTCGGACTGCACCGCGGCATCAACGATGCAGCGCTGGAGCTGATCGGCAGCGGCCGGGTCTCGGCTCTGAGCTGCATGATCGACGGGCCGACATGGCGCGAGGGCGCTGCGGCCTTGCGCTCGCTGCCCGCCGACAGGGCCGACCTGGGACTGCACCTCAACTTCACCGAACCGTGCCCGACTTCGCGTCGGATCAGGTCGTTGCCGGCGCTGATCGCCGCCGCCTATGCCGGGATGCTCGCTGCGGACAGAATCAGCGCCGACGTGCGGTCCCAGTTCGACGCGTTCGAGGATGCGCTGGGCGCCCCTCCGGACTTCGTCGACGGCCATCAGCACATCCACCAACTGCCGGTTATCCGCGAAGCGCTGGTGACCGAGATTACCCGACGCTACGGTCGGGACGGGCCCTGGCTGCGCAACACCTCGGCCCCCCCGGAAGAGCGGGCGCAGGCTTTCTCCAGCCTCGGTTGGCTCAAGCGCAAGTTGATTACCAAGCTGGGCGCCCGCCGCCTGCATGAACTCGCGCAGGCTGCGGGCCTGGCGCAGAACTCGCGCCTGATCGGCGTCTACGGGTTCACCGGCTCGGCGCTCGACTACCAGCGGCGACTGGCGCGCTGGTTATCGCAGGCCCGGGACGGCGATCTACTTATGTGTCATCCGGCTGCTATGCTCGTGCCCGCTGACCCGATCTCCGCGGCCCGGGTCACCGAATATCAAGTGCTGCGCGGCGCCATCCTGCCGGAGCTGCTGGAGCGCCACCGCGTCGAGATCGTCCGGCTTTCGGCGCGCCTGGCCGGCGCCCGGTCCGGGGTGCGGGCGCGGTAGAATTCAACGCCATGAACCAGAACGAACTCAAGCGCGCCGTGGCGCAGGCAGCACTCGCCCAACTGGCCGACGGTGAGGTCGTGGGCGTTGGCAGCGGGTCCACGGTTGACCTCTTCATCGACGAGCTGGCTGCTTCGGGGCGGCGTTTTGCCGGTGCCGTATCCTGCTCGGAGAACAGCACCCGACGAATGAACGAGCACGGCATCAAGGTGCTCGATTTCAACGAGGTGGTGCGCAGCGGTCAGCGCATCCCGGTGCACGTCGACGGCGCCGACGAGGTCGATCTGGGTCTGCGCATGATCAAGGGCGGCGGCGGCGCGCTGACCCGCGAGAAGATCGTCGCCGCGGCAGTCGAACGTTTCGTGTGCATTGTCGACGCCAGCAAGTGCGTCGCGGTGCTCGGCGCCTTCCCGCTCCCGATCGAAGTGATTCCGATGGCGCTCGAACTTGTTTGCCGCGAGTTGCGCGCGATCGGCGCCACCCCTAGTTTGCGTGCCGATTTCATCACCGACAACGGCAACCTGATCGTCACCGCCGCCGGGCTATCGATCACCGATCCGGTGGCGCTGGAATCCGAGATCAACCAGTGGCCCGGCGTGGTCACCAACGGCCTGTTTGCGCGCCGCCCGGCTGACCTGCTGCTGGTTGCTTCCCAGCAAGGGGTGCAGACGCGCACCGCCCAGGGCGCGTGAGCTGAGCGAGCCGGAGTTGCCGGCACCAGCCGCGTTGCCGGACCCCGGGGCTCAGCCTCCCGGGGGAACGTAGCCGGCGGGCGCGTCGCCGCCATCGCCGAAGAAGTGTTTCTCCATCTGCGTGGCGAGGTACTTGCGCGCCTGGGCGTCAGCGAGATTGAGCCGGTTTTCGTTGACCAGCATGGTCTGCAGCCGCAACCAGCCCTGCCAGGCCTCGGCCGAGACGCTTTCGTAGATGCGCCGGCCGAGATCCCCGGGGTAGGGCGGAAAATCGAGGCCGGGAGCTTCCCGCTGCAACTTGACGCACTGAACCATTCTTGCCATCTGGATTTCCTTGAGAAAGACCGGGCGCCGCTGCGCCCGTGAAGCTAGAGTACCTTGATCAGCACCTGCGAGCGGCGCCGCCAGTCGTAGGAGTCGCGCCGGCTCGCGGGCAGGTCATCGGGCGTACCCTGGCGAAACCCGCGCTTGAGAAACCAGTGCATGGTGCGGGTAGTGAGCACGTAGAGCCGGGTCAGTCCGGCGGCGCGGGCGCGCTGCTCGATGTGGCGCAACAGGCGCTCGCCGTCGCCCTGCGTCTGCGCGCCGCCACTCACCGCCAGGCAGTACATCTCGCCGGTCTGCTCGGGGGCTAACACCCGCAGCGAGGCGCAGCCGAAGATCACGCCGTCGTGCTCGATCACGCTGAAGCTCTCGATCTCGCGCTCGAGCTGCGTGTGCTCGCGCGGCACCAGCGTGCCATCCTCTTCGAGTGGACGGATGATGGCCAGGATGCCGCCGAGGTCGTCGATCGTCGCCTCGCGCAGCGCCTCCAGCGTTTCCTCGACGACCATGGTGCCGACGCCATCGTGGCGAAACAGCTCGAGCAGCACGCTGCCGTTGATCTGGAAGGGAATGATGTGGGCGCGCGCGACCCCGCCCTCGCAGGCCCGCAGCGCCTGGCGCAGGTAGCACTCGGTGTCGCAATCGAGTTCGCCCGCGGCGAGGATCCGGGTGGCGTCGGCCTCTGAAACCTCGCCCAGCACCTGGTCGTCGGCACCGGGCACGCCCGGAACTTCGGTGACGAAGACCAGCTTGTCGGCGTCGATCGCGATGGCGGTGGCGGCAGCGACGTCCTCCATGCCGAGATTGAAAGCTTCACCGGTGGGCGAAAAGCCCAGCGGCGAGACCAGGACAATCGCTCCGCTCTGGAGCGCGAAGCGGATTGACTGGGCATCGATCTTGCGCGCCACGCCGGTATGGAGATGGTCGACGCCGTCGACGATCCCGACCGGGCGGGCCGTCACGAAGTTGCCCGATATCACCCTTACGGTCGAGTGGGCCATCGGGGTGTTGGGCAGTCCCTGCGAGAATGCCGCCTCGATGTCGAGCCGGATCTCGCCGGCTGCTTCCTTGGCGCATTCGAGGGCGATGGCGTCGGTCACTCGCAAGCCCCGCACGTAATGGTCCTCCACTCCGCGCAGGCGCAGCTGCTCGACCACCTGCGGGCGCGAGCCATGAACCACCACGATCCGCATGCCTATCGCGTTGAGCAGGCTGAGGTCCTGAACCAGGGCCTCGAGCATGCCGGCGGCGATCATCTCGCCACCGACGCCGACCACGAAGGTCTTGCCGCGGAAGGCGTGGATGTAGGGCGCGACGGCGCGCAGCCAGGTGACGAACTGATCGCGCTCGACCAGGGTCTCGCCGAGCGGCTCGGCGTTCTGGCGGCTCGGCGGGAATGGCGCGTGCAACGCGGCTTCGATGGATTCCATCGCGCCATTATAATTACAGGTCATGACCCCCAGACCATCGGCGCAGCGCAAACGCCGCGGCGGCCCGGTGGACGGCGGGCGTACCGGGGCGCGCCCCGCCTATGCCCCGGCCCCCCTGCCAGAGCTGCGTTTCCCAGAAGAACTGCCGGTAAGCCGGCAGCGCGAGGTCATCGCGGCCGCGATCCGGGCGCACCCGGTGGTGATCGTCTGTGGCGAGACCGGCTCGGGCAAGACCACCCAGCTGCCCAAGATCTGCCTGCTGGCGGGCAGGGGAAGCGCCGGGATGATCGGCCATACCCAGCCGCGGCGGCTCGCGGCGACCTCGGTGGCGAAGCGAATTGCGCAGGAACTGGGTTCGCCGCCGGGGATGCACGTCGGCTACAAGATCCGCTTTGGCGAGACCCTCGAGCCAGGCGCCTCGATCAAGCTGATGACCGACGGCATCCTGCTCGCCGAGACGCTCTCCGATCCGCTGCTCGAGCACTATGACACGCTGATCATCGACGAGGCCCACGAGCGAAGCCTGAACATCGATTTCCTGCTTGGCTATGTCCGCCGCCTGCTCGAGGGGCCGCGGCGCGACACCCTGCGGGTGGTGATTACCTCGGCGACCATCGATGCCGAGCGTTTTGCGCGCCATTTCGGCAGCATCGGCCAGCCGGCGCCAGTGATAGAGGTTTCGGGCCGGCTGTTTCCGGTGGAATTGCGCTACCGACCGGCCTTGCCGGGAGCCTCCGGGGCGCAGCAGCCAGCGCCGCCGGCTGGCCGGCGAGCGCGCGGCGACGACGACGAAACCGACTTGCCGGCGCGAATCGAGGACGCCATCGACGAACTCTGGCGCGAAGCTCCGGGCGACGTGCTGGTGTTTTTACCCGGCGAGAGAGAGATCCGCGATGCCGCCCAGCACCTGCGCTGGGCCTACGGCGTCGAGGCCGGCCGCCGCGCGGGCGGCGGGTCGCGCGGCCCGGTCGAAATCCTGCCGCTCTTCGCGCGCCTGCCGGCGGCCGATCAGCAGCGGATCTTCAGCGGTTCCAACGGCCGGCGCATAGTGCTTGCGACCAACGTTGCCGAGACCTCGCTGACCGTGCCCGGGATTCGCTACGTCGTCGATACCGGCGTGGCGCGGGTCAAGCGCTATCGGCTGCGCGGCAAGGTCGAGCAGCTGCAGATCGAGCCGATCTCGCAGGCCGCGGCCAACCAGCGCTCTGGTCGTTGCGGCCGGGTGATGGGCGGGGTGTGCATCCGGCTCTACGACGAGGCCGATTTCGCACGCCGGCCGCGGTTCACCGATCCGGAGATCATGCGCTCGTCGCTGGCCGGCGTGATCCTGCGCATGCGCGCGCTGCGCCTGGGCGAGATCGACCTTTTCCCGTTCCTCGACCCGCCCTCGGGCCGGGCGATTGCCGACGGCTTCGCGCTGCTGCGCGAGCTTCATGCGCTCGATGACGATAACCGCCTGACCGACACCGGCCGCCAGCTGTCCAGCCTGCCGCTCGACCCCCGGGTGGCGCGGATGCTGCTGGCCGGGCATGAACTGGGATCGCTGCGCGAGGTGCTGATCGTCGCGGCGGCGCTCTCGGTCCAGGATCCCCGCGAGCGTCCCATCGAGCGTCAGCTGGCAGCCGACCAGGCGCACCGGCGCTTCGCCGACGAGAAATCCGATTTCAGCGCGCTGGTGCGGATTTGGGATTACTGGCAACAGGCACAGAAGGAGAAGGAATCCAATCGCCTGCTCGCCGCCCGGCTGGGGCGCGAATTCCTCTCGGCGCGGCGCCTGCGCGAGTGGTCCGATGTTCACGGCCAATTGGCGCAGGCGGTGCGCGAGCTGCGCTGGCGGGTCCAGGACACGCCCTGCGGGCATGAGCCGCTGCATCGCGCGCTGCTCACCGGCCTGCTAGGCAACCTCGGTTGCAAGGTGCCCGAAGAGCCCACTTACGCGGGCACGCACCAGACCAGGTTCGCGATCCATCCCTCGTCAGCTCTGGTGCGCAAGGCGCCACGCTGGTTGATGGCCGCGGAGATGGTCGATACCAATCGGCTCTACGCGCGCACCGTCGCGCGCATCGAGCCGGAGTGGATCGAGGCGGCGGCCGAACACCTGATCCAACGCAGCTGGTCCGAGCCGCGCTGGTCCAAGGACGCCGGGCAGGTCGTGGCGGGCGAGCGCGGCATGCTCTACGGATTGGTGGTCTACGCCCAGCGCCGGGTCGACTACGCCGCGCGCGAGCCGGTGCGCGCCCGCGAAGTGCTGATTCGTGAGGCCCTGGTGGGCGGCGACTGGATGACCGGTGCCGATGAGCAGCGGCTGCCATTCCTGCGCTACAACCGCCGGCTGATCGCTGAAATCGAGAAGCTCGAACACAAGATCAGGCGCCCGGAGTTGTTGGTCGACGAGAATTTCCTCTACGACTGGTTCGCGGCGCGAATTCCCGCCGAGATCGTGTCGGGCCGGATGCTCGAGGACTGGTACCGGCGGGAAGTGCGCCACGATCCGCGCCTGCTGATGCTCTCGCGCGCTGAGCTGTTGCGCAAGGACTCGGAGGGAGTCTCCAGCGAAGCATTCCCGCGCCGCCTGCGGATGCGTTCGGCCGAATTCGAGCTCGATTACCACTTCGATCCGGGGGCCGACGATGACGGGGTGACGCTGGTGGTGCCGCTGGCGCTCCTGAACCAGATCGACCTGCAGCGCTGCGATTGGCTGGTTGCCGGCATGCTGCGCGACAAGGCGGCAGCGCTGCTGCGCTCGCTCGCGCCCAAGCTCCGGCGTCACGTCGCGCCGATTCCGGAGTTCGCCCAGGAGTTCGCCAACCTGTGGCAGGAACGTGCCGGCGAGCAAGCCCTGCTCGATGCGCTGATCGCTGACCTGCAGGAGCGCCGCTCGATCCGCGCGACTGCCGCTGATTTCCGACTCGAGACGGTGCCCGCCCACCTGCAGATGAACTATCGCGTGGTCGATGGGCACGCTCGCCATATCGCGCAATCGCGCAACCTGGCACAGCTGCGCGCCGACCACGGGGAGCGGGCGCGGGGCGCCTTTCAGCAGGCGCTCGCCGGAGTCGCCGGTACGCTCCGGCCCGCCGGGGATGCTGAGCAGGGTGGTCAGAAGACGCGGCGCGGCGACCGCAAACCGCTAGCTGAGCAGCCCGGGGCCAACGGCGGCGCCGCGCAGGGCGCGGCGTTGCCCTCATCCATGGCGCAGGTCGCGGGAGAACGTCTTAGCACCTGGTCGTTCGGCGAGCTGCCGGAATTGCTCGAGATTCCGTTGCCGGGCGGACGCGCGGGCGAGACCCTGATCGGCTATCCGGGATTGATCGACCGCGGCGATGCGGTCGAGCTGCAGGTCTTCGATGACCCGGACGAGGCCGCCGCGGCCCATCACGCCGGGGTGCGCCGCCTGCTCGCGATCGCGCTGCGCGAGCAGCTGCGGTTCTTCGAGCGCGGCGTCCCGGGTTTTCAGCAGATCGCGGTGGCCTACGCGAGTTTCGGCGACGCCGTCGAACTGCGTGCCGAACTGGTCTCGGGCTTGATCGAACGCGCCTGTTTGACCGACGGGCTGCCGAACAACGCCGAGGAGTTCGCCGATCGTGTCGCCAAGGCGCGACCGCGCCTGAACCTGATCGGCCAGGAACTGGTGCGCCAATTGGCGGCGGTGCTCGCGCAACGCGCGCCGGTCATCAAGAAGCTCGCCACGGTGCGGGCTTTTCCAGCGGTGGTTGCCGACGTCGAGGAGCAAATGGCCTGGCTGCTGCCGCGCAATTTCGTCACCAAGACCCCACTGGCGCAATGGCCGCACCTGCCGCGTTACCTCAAGGCGATCGCGTTGCGGCTGGACAAGTTGCGTGAGGATCCGGAGCGCGACACCCAGCGCCGCTCCGAGCTCGCTCCGTTGCTGGCCAACTATCGGCGCCTGGTGCACGCGCGGCGCGGCCAGGCCGATGCGCGCCTGGCGGAATTCGGCTGGCTGTTGGAGGAACTCCGGGTGTCACTGTTCGCGCAGACCCTGCGCACCGCCATGCCGGTGTCGTTGAAACGGCTCCAGAAGGCGCTGCGCGCGCTCTCCGGCTGAGAGTGCTCTCAGGCGCTACCCGTACTGCGGCCCCGGGCGAGCGGGGTCATCACCAAGGGCATCCTGATGCGGGCCTTGGGGTCGCCCGCTGAGCCCGGCTGGAAGCGTGACTCGAACTGGGGAGCGCTCAGCGCCACGAAGCTCGACAGTTTCTGGCTGATCGCCACCTGCTGGCGCCCGGCTGCGGCGGCGATCTCGAAAAGCGCTGCGATCGAACCCTCGGTGAATCCCGACAGGCTGGTTGCCACGGTGGCGCTGGAGCGGATGCCCTGTGCCAGGCCGGCGCTGATCGCGTGGCCCTGGTCGACAGCATTCTCGAGCGTAGCGCTGAGCAGGGTCAGGGCGCTGGCGATGTTCTGAAACCGCACGAGCAACTGCAGTCCCTCACGATGGATCGGCGCGGCGCCGATCGCCGGCAGGCGCGCTTCGAAGCGATCGCAGCCCATGATTGCCGAGCGTGGCCCGGTATGGCCGGGGACGAAGCGGATCAGGCACAGAAGGTTCATGGCGGCGATTATGGCGCTGCTCTGGTTGACTTGCACGCCCTTACGGGCGCGCGCCGACGCACGGTATCATGGTCGGTATGGAACGCGCTTTTACTGCGCTGGTGCGAGGAATGGCCAGCCAGCTGCGCCCGGCGATGCTGGGCCTGCTGGTAGTCCCGCTCGTGCTTGCGCTGGTCTTCTGGATCGGCATCGCCTGGCTTGCCTGGGATCCACTGAACGAATGGCTCCGGGGGGCGATCTTCGGGACATCGGGGGCGATGCACTGGATCGACGCACAGTCGGTTCGCCTGGGTTTCGACGGTATGCAGGCATTGGTGGCCTTTGTGGTGGCGATGCTGCTGCTGCTGCCGATGCCATTCGTCACCGCGCTGGTGGTGATCGGGGTGATGGTTATGCCGGTGGTGACCCGCCAACTGGGAAATCGTGTCTACCCCGACGTGGTGCGCCGCGGTTCGTGGTCGGTGACGGCGAGCGTCTGGAATGCTCTCTCAAGTGTCGCGATCTTCATCGTCGGATACCTGCTGACCGCCCCGCTGTGGCTGATCCCGCCACTGGCCGTCGTGATCCCGTGGCTATGGTGGAGTTGGCTGACGGCACGGATCATGCGCTTCGACAGCCTGGTCGAGCACGCCGATCCGGCCGAGCGCCGGGCGCTGATCGCCAAGTACCGACGCCAGACCTTCATGCTGGGCGGGATGCTTACGGTGCTCAATTACATCCCGCCGCTGTTCCTGTTGACCCCGGTGTTATCGGCGCTGGCCTTCGTTCACTTCTCGCTCACCGCGTTGCGCGCCGAGCGCGGTGACGGAGTCGTGCGTCAGTAAGTGGTGGGCGGTTGGCCACGTTGGTAACAGGCGCCTGGCGCGTGCCGGCGGCGCTTGCGCTGCTCGTCGCAGCCGCGGGATGCGCGCTCCCCCTGCTCGGCGATGCCGAGCGCAGCGCCCCGGAGGCGGCATCGGGCTGGCGCAGCAAGGCGCTGGTGCGCTCGTCGCGCGAGATGGTGGTCGCGGCCAATCCGCTGGCCACCGCAGCCGGGGTGGCGATCCTGGCCCGGGGCGGGAGTGCCGTCGACGCCGCAATTGCGGTGCAAATGGTGCTCAACCTGGTCGAGCCCCAGTCTTCCGGCATCGGTGGCGGGGCGTTCCTGCTGCACTACGAGGCGGCCAAGGCGCAGATCGTTTCCTTTGACGGCCGCGAGACGGCCCCGGCTGGCGCCTCGCCGGAGTTGTTTCTCCAGCCCGATGGTCGCCCACTGGCGTTCTTCAACGCGGTCGACAGTGGCTTGTCGGTGGGCACACCAGGAGTCCTGCGCGCACTCGAGCTGGCTCACCAGCGCCATGGCCGCCTGGCGTGGGCGGTGCTGTTCGAACCGGCGATCGCGCTCGCCGAGCGCGGGTTCCCGGTTTCGCCGCGGCTGCACGCCCTGATCGCCAAGGAGGTCACGCGGATCCGGGCTCAGAGCACCGCGGCCGCCTATTTCCTGAGCGCAGATGGCGGAGCCAGGCCGGCAGGAACTATCCTGCGCAATCCGGAGCTTGCGACGACGCTGCGCCAGATCGCAAGCGGCGGTGCGGATGCCTTCTATCGTGGCCCGATCGCCGCCGCGATCGTCGCCGCAGTGCACGCAAGTCCGACACACCCCGGCAAGTTGTCGCGCGCCGATCTCGCCGGATATCAGGCCGTGGCGCGCGCCCCGTTGTGTGCGCTCTATCGAGTCGAGTACCGCGTCTGCGGCATGGGTCCGCCAAGCTCGGGGGGCATCACTACCTTGCAGACGCTGGGCATGCTTGAGCGCTTCGATCTCGCGCGGCTCGCGCCTAATTCGGTCGCCGCGGTTCACCTGGTTTCCGAAGCCTACCGACTCGCCTACGCCGATCGGGCGCGCTATATCGCCGACCCGGCCTTCGTCAATGTGCCGGTCGCCGGCATGCTGGCTAGCGACTACCTGGCAGGCCGGGCGGCGCTGATCGATCCGGCCCGTTCGCTGGGTGCGCCCCCCGCCGGTGTGCCCTCCGGTGCTCCGCTGGCGGGGACCGACCACTCCGCGCCCTTGCCGGGAACCTCGCACCTGGTCGTGGTCGATCGCGCCGGCAATGCGGTGTCGATGACCTCTTCGATCGAGCAGGCTTTCGGCAGCCTGCACATGGTGGGCGGCTTCCTGCTCAATAACCAGCTCACCGATTTTTCCTTTGCGCCCGTCGACCAGCAGGGTCGGCCGATCGCCAACCGCGTCGAGCCCGGCAAGCGGCCACGCAGTTCGATGGCCCCAACCATCGTGCTCGACAGCAGTGGCCGCCTGGAAGCCGCGCTCGGCTCTCCCGGGGGCAGCAACATCATCCAGTACGTCACCGGGACGCTGATCGGGTTGATCGACTGGCGGCTCAACGTCGCGCAGGCGCTGGAGCTGCCCCATTTCGGCGCCCAGACCAGCGCGACCACGGTGCTCGAGCGCGGCACCGCGTTGGCAGCGATTGCGCCGCAGCTCGAAGGGCGCGGACACCGGGTGGCACT
>JAHYJF010000090.1 GCA_019428955.1 Burkholderiaceae bacterium | reverse complement strand
CGCAGCGCGTGGGGGTATCGCTCCGAAGGCGTGAACCAAAAGAACGAGGCCCTCATGAAGCGCGGCACCGCCAGCGCCATCAGCCCGTTCGCGGCTGGCGCGTCGTCGCTGCTCGGCAGCGCGGGCCGGGTGGCGGGACAGTGGTACTCGCTGAACAAAGAAAGAGCGTTCAACGCATAGCGCCAATGACCCCCATAACGATGACGCCCACGGGCCAGGTTTACGGCACCAGCCATTTCCGCGCGAAGATGAACCCCGAGAAGGTCGAGGAATTGCGGCGCCTTCGGCAGCAGAGAGGCCTGCCCTATCGTGAGCTGGGCACCCTCTTCGGCATCGACCACAAGACCGCCCGCAGCATCGCCATAGGCCTCACCTGGGTGAGCACGGGGGAAGCCGTTTACAGAGCCGACGATGCGGAACTTGACCAGGTGCGGGCCTTGGTCGCGCGCGGCGTCAGCATGGCAAACATCGCCCGGGCGCTGGGCGTAACGGATGGTTCCGTCAAGCGCCTGATGCGAAAACAAGGCATCCGCAGCATCCACGCCAGGAGTAAACCAATTGCCTAAAGTACCGACCCACGACAACTTCCAGGCCGCGCCCAACTCGCTGCCTCAATCCCGACTGACTGCGCCCAACATGCCCGACGTGGCAGGACAACAGGCGCAGCAGTTCGGGCGCGACCTGAGCAGCCTGGGCCAGCACGTCGGCGCCATCGCCCTGGACATGCAGCGCGAGGCCAACGCCACGGCGGCGAAGGACATCGACACGCAGGTGACGGCCGACCTGAACGACCGGCTCCACAACCCGGAAAGCGGGTTCCTGCTCCAGGAGGGCAAAAACGCCGTGCTCGGGTCGGGCGACGTGATAAAGGGCTTCGACGACATCAAGCGGCAGGCGCTGGACGGCGTACAGAACCCAGCAGTCCGCAAGATGGCGGAACCGGTAGTCAATGCCCGCATGCAGAACGCCCTGGATGCGGTCAACCGCCACGCCGGGCAGGAGTCGCGCAAATACCAGATTCAAGCCGCCGACTCGCGTGCCATCGTGAGCCTGCAGGACGCCGCGTTCAACTACACCGACGACAATCGATTCGCCCAGGCGGTAGGCGTCGCTCAAGAGGAAACCGCCACCCTCGCCAAGCTCAACGGCTGGGACGAGGCCACGGCGCAGCTGCAGGCGACCAAGTACCGGGACGCGGGCAACGAAATGCGCTACGACGCCTGGCGCCTCACCGACCCCCTGGCGGCCTTCGCCAGCTTCCAGAGGAACGCCGAGCAGGTCAGCCCCCTGAAGCGCGAGCAGATCGCCCGCCAGCTGTTCCAGGCTGCAGCGCCCGCGATGGCTGCGCAGATCAACCAGGCTGGCGGGGTGGGCGTGGTCGCACCCGCGCCGGGTAACGCCAGCGGGCCGCAACCGCGCGGCGTCCGTAACAACAACCCCGGCAACGTCATGAAGGGCAGCGACAGCTGGCGGGGCGAGGTGCAGGGCAACGACCCGCGCTATGTCACCTTTGCCACGCCCGAGGCCGGGATCCGCGCCATGGCGAAAACGCTGCTCACCTACCAGGACAAGCACGGCCTGGACACCGTGGAAAGCATCGTTTCCCGCTGGGCGCCCGCCACCGAGAACAACACGGTGGCCTATGCCGCCACCGTGGCGAAGGAAATCGGCGTCAAGCCCGGCGACCCGCTCAACCTGCACGACACCGGGACCCTCACCAAACTGACCCGCGCCATGATTCGCGTCGAGAACGGCCAGCAGCCGTATACCGACGAACAGATTGCGTCGGGTCTGGCCGCAGCGACCGAAGGCAAACCCCTTCCCACGGCGGCGGCGGGCAGCCCCCAACGCGACCCCACAGGCCCTACGGGATATCCCATGCTGGATGCGCTGCCGTCCGACTGGAAGCTGCATGTCCTGCAGCTGGCGCGCGCGCAGTCCAACCAGGGCATGGCCGAAGCGCGCGACGTGCTGCGCAGCCGCGTGCAGGATGCAACGTCCGCCTACCTGACCACCGGCTTCGCGCCCGATGCGCCGAGCGAGGGCGAATTCATCAGCGCCTACGGGCAGGCCGATGGCGTCAAGCGCTTCGCGGAATTCAAGGGTGCGGCCCAGCTCGGACAGACGCTGCAGCAGGTCAAAACCCTGCCCGTCGCCGCGCTGGCCGACATGCTGGAAACAGCCAAGCCGACACCCGGCGAGGGCTTCGCCGCACGCCAGCAGAACTACGAGATTCTGACCAAGGCCATTGACCAGGTGAAGCAGGCGCGCGCCGCCGATCCTGTGGGATATGCCATGGCCGCAGGCAGCTACGGGATCAAGCCGCTGCAGCGGTTCGACTACCCCAAGGACCTGCAGCGGGAACTCTCGCGGCGGGCGGGCGCTGCGCAGCAGATGGCCGTCGATTACGGCACCCGCCCGACGATCATGTCCGCCCAGGAAGCCGACGCATTCGGGCAGTACCTGGGCAGCCTGCAGTCCGTGGACAAGGCACGTGTGCTGGGGCAGGTTTTCGCGGGGGTTGGACCTGCCGGGGTGCAATCGCTGTCCACCCAGTTGAACGACAAGCACGGCACCCTCGCCGTGGCGGCGATGCTCTCGGCGCACCGAACATCCGAAGGCAACAACGCGGCGCTGCTGTACCTGCAGGGCAAGGAAGCGATTGAGCAGAACCGCGCCAAGATCAACGACGCGAAGGAGTACGGCACCAGGGCGAAAATCTACAAGGCCCTTGAAGGCGTCTACCAGACCCCTCAGGGGCTTGCCGCCGCCGCTGAAGCGGCCTACGGGATTTATGCCAAGTTCAGGGCGGACGGCGGGGGCGACGTCGAGCAGGCAGTGAACATTGCCACTGGCGGCGTCGTCGAGCACAACGGCGGCAAGATCGCCAAGCCCTACGGCTGGTCGGACAGCCGCTTCACCGATGCCCTCAAAACAACGCTGCCAGCCCGCCTGATCGCCCAGGGCGGCACGTTCACCGCCGGCGGGGCCGCGCTGAAGGCCGCCGACCTGGCTAAATTCCTGCCCGCCGCGCGGCTGCAGACGTTCGGGCAGGGCAGCTACCTGATCCGCGTCGGGGGCGACGTGGTGCGCGATGCGACCGGGGCACCCTTCGTGCTCAAGGTGGCCCCGTAATGTTCGACGAACTCTACCCCGCAGAGCGTGACGCCTCCCTCGCGCAGTCGGCGCAGCGCCCGCCCGAACCGGAGCGCGCGCCCGGCGCCTTCCAGGGGTTCGGCGGCGCGCTGGTGGATACGCTGCCCTATGCCGGCTACACGTCGGCCAGCGCATGGTCGGCCATTCTCGACGCCTACGGCAAGGCGGCGGCTTTCCGCGATGCGCCCCTGGTGGCAGCCGTCAACGGGCAACCCGCGCCGGACATGCGCAAGGTGCAGCGCGAAACAATCGAGCAGATGGGCAACAGCCCGGTGGCGCGCGGCTTCCGGGAAAAGGCCAAGGACTACGCGCCCGACCCAGCGGCGGTCGGCACCGCCGGCCAGATCGCGCACGGCGTGCTGTCCAACGTCGGCAAGGCGGTGGCCTACTCGCCCGCTGGCCCTGCCGGTCCCGTTCTGTTCGGCGCGGACGTGGGCATCAACCGTGCGCAGGAACTGAGCGACCAGGGCGTCGACGGCGGCACGGCCGCGCTGGCCGGCACGGTCTCGGCAGTCTCCGCCGCCGTGGGCATGCGCCTGCCGGCTGCGATGGGCGCGACCCGGCTGCAAAGCGCGGTCATCGGCGGTGTGGTGAACCCGGCCCTGGCCGTGGCGGAGGTGGGCGGCATCCATGCGCTGCTGCAGCATGCGGATTACGACAAGATCGCAGCGCAGTATCAGCCATTCGACCCGGTGAACCTCACCATTGCCGCGCTGACCGGTACGGTATTCGGTGGCGCGTTCCACCGCGCCAAAGCGCCAGCAGTGGACGCGCCCGCCAGGCTGAGCCCGGACGAGCACGCCGCCCTGCTGACCATGCACGAGGTGCGGGTGCGCGACGGCGATGCCCTGGTGCGCACGGGCGACCTGCAGGCGGCCAGCGTGGCGCACGAGGCGCAGATCGTCGCGCGTCAGCAGCTGGACGCGGGCGAGGTCATCAACGTAGCCCACCGGGTGGACACTGACCCCGCCCAGGTGGCCGCCATCGCACAGCGCGTGCGCAACACCGTGGCGAGCGAGGCACCGGACGCGCTGGAAGCCCCCAGGATGGATTTGAATCCGTCGCCCGAGGCGATGGCCCTGCCCGACGCTGGCAACCCCGCCACGGCCGTTCTACAGCCTGCTGATGCCGCGATGCCGGCCGAGATCGTCGAGAAGGTGCGCGAGGTCATGACGCGCATGCTCGGGCAGGACCAGGCAGCGCAGGTAGACGCAAGGCCCGCCCCCGCCACGCCTGAGCAGACGCGCGCCCAGGACATCGCGGCGCGCAACCCCGACGCCGTTGTCCGCCTGGACGATGGCACCGATGTGCGCATGGCCGACCTGATCCGGCATGCCGATACGGTCGAGGCCCAGGCCAAAACCGAAACCGCCGCATTCAAAGCGGCCGTCAATTGCGCCTTGAGGTTCCCCCAATGAGAAGCGAATGTATCCAGGCAGTGGCGCAGGCCATCGGCCGCAGCGTCACCCAGCAGGAAGCCCAGAATATCGAGGCCCGCATCACGGACAGCATGAAGCAGCTGGCGCGCAAGGATCCCCCCGCCTGGCAGCAGATGAGCCGCGAGGCGAGGCTCAATGCCGCCGCCGACGATGCGGGTAAGTCCCTGCAGCACGAAGCGGGCAAGGCCAAGCAGCGGGTAGCGCTCACGATCCTGGCGCATGACCGGGTAATGAACCGCTACAGCGCGCTGGTGGCGGACGGCTTGAAGCCGTTCCACGCGGTGGCGCGGGTGCTCGACGACGCCGGGCGCTTTGCCCGCGGGGTTTCAAATGAATACTTTTCCGGGCTGATCGATACCCTCAACGCCATCAACCCGAAGTTTCTCGGCATGGTCGAGGACGCCCGGCAGGCCGCCGACCTGGTGCGCGAGATTTTCGGCGAGCAGACCGGCAACCCGCTGGCGGGCAAGGCTGCCAGGGCGTGGCTGGATACCGCCGAGGCCATGCGAAAGCGCTTCAACGCCGCCGGCGGCGACGTGGGGAAACTCGACTACGGCTACCTGCCCCAGCCGCACGACGATGTGCGCGTGCTCAAGGCGGGGCAGGACAAGTGGGTTGGCGACATCCTGCCGCTGCTGGATCGATCACGCTACGTCGACGAAAACGGCGCGCGGCTCGACGACGCGCAGCTTATCGGCATGCTGGGCCGCGCGTGGGAGACCATCACCACCGGCGGGCTGAACAAGAAGGAAGTCGGCCAGGCTACCGGCATCGGCATGCGCGCCAACCGCGGCAGCTCGCACCGGGCGATCCACTTCAAGGACGCGGAAAGCTATCTGTCCTACGCAGCGGACTACAACCGGGGCGGCGTCCTGTCCTCGATGCAGGGCCACGTCTCGCGCCTCGCCCGCGATATTGCCCTGGTCGAGGAGTTCGGCCCCAACCCGCCCACACAGTGGGCCTACCTGCACGACACCGCACTGCGGACTGGCGCGTCCGATATGGTCGGCCCGTGGCTGGTCAGCACGCAGAACATGTGGGACGTGCTCAACGGCACCACCGGCACGGTGGCGAACGTGCGCCTGGCCGAAGTCGCGCAGGGCGCGCGCAACGTCGAAGTGTTCGGCAAGCTCGGATCCGCGCTCATTTCCAGCATCACTGACGTTCCGACCTATTTCGCCGCCACCGGGTTTAACCGCCTGGGCGTCGCCGATGCCATCGTCAACCTGGTGCGCGCCTTCGGCAAGGATTCGGCGGACTACGCCAACCGCGCCGGCCTGGTGGCGGAGAGTGTCATATCCGACATGAACCGCTGGGCTGAGGCCAACATCGGCAGGGGGTGGACCGCCAAGCTGGCGAACGCCACGATGAAAGCCAGCTTGCTGGAGGCCTGGACGGATGCCGTGCGGCGCGGATTCTCCGTCACCATGATGGGCGCGCTCGGCAAAATGTCCCGCGCGGAATGGCAAGCGCTCGACGCCGGCGACCAGAGGCGCCTGATCGCCAAGGGCGTGACCGAAACCGACTTCAAGGTGTGGCGGATGGCCCAGCCGGAAAGCTGGCGCGGCAGCCAGATGCTCACCCTGCAGGCCGTGCGCGGGATCCCGGAAGCCGACCTGACAGCGGCGGGGCTGTCGCTGCGCGACCAGGACAGGGCGGTCTCCCGGCTGCTGGGCACGATCGCCGACGAATCCGAATTCGCCTCGCTCGCGCAGGATTTGCAGACCCGCGCAGCCGTCACCCGAGGCACCAAGAAGGGAACCATCGAAGGCGAGTTCCTGCGCTCCATCGCGCTGTTCAAGGGTTTTCCCATGTCGATGATTTCGCGGCACTGGGGGCGCATGGCTGAGCAGTGGCGCACCGGTGAGAAGGTTTCCTCCGTGGCCTACGGCGCGGGGCTCAGCACGGCGCTTACGATCTTCGGCGCGCTGGCGGTCGGGCTCAAGGACATGGTGAACGGCAAAGACCCGCGCGACATGACCACGCCCAAGTTTTGGGGCGCGGCGTTCGCCCAGGGCGGCGGCGTTGGCATTTTCGGCGACTTCCTCTACACCGGCATGGGCGGGCAGAACCGCGCGGGCGTGCCCAACTGGATGAACCTCGCCGGCCCGGTGGTGGGCACCGGCTTCGAGGCGGTCGACCTAACGGCCGGCAACATCGGCCAGCTCGTGCGCGGCGAGGAAACCAACGCGGGCGCCGAGGCCGTGCGCTTCGCGCGCTCGCACATGCCCTTCGTCAACCTGTGGTACGCCAAGTCCGCGCTGGATCATGCCGGCCTGCAGGATCTACAGGAAATGCTCTCCCCCGGCTACCTGGCGCGCATGCGCGATCGCGCGCACAGGGACTGGGGGCAAGATTTCTGGTGGACACCGGGAGAACTCGCGCCCGATCGCGCGCCCAACCTGAACGCCGCCGTGGGCCAGTGAATGGACGAGCCGCTGGTCGAAATGGTGGGCGGTGCAACGTCCGAGGAAGTCGCGGCGGAGCTGTCAAGGGTAGAGGGGCGGGTGGTATCAGTCGCGGAAGTGCGCCGCATCGAATCCCAGGCGCTGCGCAAACTGCGCCGGATGCTGGCGGAAAAGGGCCTGACCGCAGGGAACCTGCTACCTGAATAGCACGTTTTTCCAGTGCGCGGCCAGTGGTGGGTTTACTGGTGGGTATTCAGACGCTACACTTTTAACTTATTGATTTTATTGATGTTCTGGCGGAAGCGGTGTCCGCGCTTGTGTAGTGTACTACAGTTCAGCCAAGTCCAAAACCAGCAACGCCAGAGCCAGCAAGGGCGCGACTTCCCGCAAATTTAAGTCCACTACAGTTTGACTTCGTTTTATAAAATCCAGCACAATAGTGGTGGGTCGAGTGGTGGGTAGAATTGGTATGGCGGAGGTGCGAACATGCTTACTGAACTGAAAATAAAACACGCCAAGGCAGGGTATTGGCTTGACGGCGACGGACTATACCTTCAGGTGAGCGAATCGGGGGCGAAGTCATGGATATACCGCTTCCAGCTGAACGGCAAGCGCCGTGAGATGGGGATGGGCTCACTGGCTGACGTGAGCGCGAAGGATGCCCGGCGGCGCGCTGCCGAGGCCCGCGCCCTGGTGCACAACAAGATCGACCCGCTGGAACATCGCAAGCAGCAGGCCCAAGCTGCGGCCCAACGCGCCGCGCAGATCGCCGCGGGGGCCATCACCTTCAAAAAGGTGTCACTAGAGTACATCGAAGCCAACCGGGCCGGCTGGAAGAACGTCAAGCACATCAGCCAGTGGGAAAATTCCCTTGCCACCTACGCTTATCCTGTCATGGGCGACACGCCGGTCGGCGAGATTGATACCGCCATGGTGCTGGAAGTGGTTAATCCGATATGGCTCACCAAGACCGAGACGGCCAAGCGCGTGCGCAGCCGGATCGAGCTGGTGCTGTCATACGCCAAGGTGAAGGGATACCGCGTTGGAGAGAACCCCGCTATCTGGCGCGGCCACCTGGAAAACGTGCTGCCCAAACCGGGCAAGATCGCGCCCCACAAACACCACCCCGCGCTGCCTTATGGCCAGATGCGCGAGTTCATGGGCAAGCTGCGCCAGCATGAAGGCGTCAGCGTACTGTGCCTGGAATTCGTCATCCTCACGGCCTGCCGCAGCGGCGAAGCGCTCAAGGCGAAGTGGTCGGAGATAGACGAGGAAAAGGGCGTGTGGATCATCCCGGCCGAAAGGATGAAGGCCCGCAGGGAACACCGCGTGCCGCTCTCGGATGCCGCGCTGGCGGTGCTGGGAGCTGCGCGGAAGATATGCCAGGGGGAATACATTTTCCCCGGCGTGCGCACCGGCAAGCCCATGAGTGACATGAGCCTGTCCATGCTGGTGCGGCGGATACAGTCCGGCATCACCGTTCACGGCTTCCGCTCATCCTTCCGCGACTGGGCCGCTGAGGCGACGCACTACCCCGGCGAAATGGCCGAAATGGCGCTGGCGCACGTGGTCGGCAACAAGGTGGAAGCAGCCTACCGCCGCGGCGATATGTTCGAGAAGCGGCGCCAGCTGATGGCCGACTGGGCTGCCTGGTGCGAGCCGAAGAAGTCGGGCAACGTGGTGCCGATCAAGGGCAAGGCTGCCGCCTATGCGCGCGCCGTCGAGCGGATCGACCTGCCCGACGATTTGCCCCAGGATGATCGAGGCGGGACGTACGCCAAGAAATAGCAGGGTTCCCCCGCCGCCTGACGGTCTCAGGCAAAGCGGGCAGGATGAGTGCCGATAACACCCACCCCGCCCTGACCACGAAGCACCTGATAGGAGATGCACCATGGCTTTGCAAACTGTAGTCCAAAAACTCGCCGTTGTTGAAAACCAATTCGATGCCCCCGCCATGCACAATGCCGCCGACGAGCTGGGCGCCCGCCTGGGCCAGCTGTCGGCCCTGCTGATGAGCGCCGGGGGGGGTGGCCTCGCGGACATGGACCGCGCGCAGCGCAGCGCCTATCTGTTCGCTTGCCTGAGGGTGTCGGAAGAGTGCGAGGGCATCGTGCGCGATATGCCGCTTCCACCGTTGTGATAGCCCACCCAACTTGACCGCCAGCAAGCCACCTTCGGGTGGCTTTTTCATGTGCGCCCAGCATGGGCGTTTTTGGAAACCCCGCGCCGTTGCTGGCTTTCGCAGGGGGTGCGCGTACCTCGGAAAATCGTAGATAGTCTTTGGACTCCCTTGAACTTATGGAGTCTTAAAGATGGTCAACATCATTCGCTTACCGGATGTGTTATCCCGCACGGGGCTTTCCCGGTCCTCGGTATTCCTGAAGGTGAAAAAAGGAGAGATGCCGCCGCCCATCAAGCTGGGCGTCCGCGCGACTGGCTGGGTCGCCGAGGAAATCGATAACTGGATCAAGCAGCGCGTGGCAGCGAGCCGGGGCCAGGCATGAAGCGCGACCCCACTGACTACACCCTTGAAGAATTCGCCCAGGCGGTAGGCAATACGGAAACCTATATCAAGACGCTTGGACCGCCCGATTACACGGAATTTTTAGGCGGCCGCTGGACGTGGTTCTACCGCAAGGAAAACGTGCAAAGCTTCATTGAAGCGACGGCGGACGCAATCCGCTCAGCGTGGGGATACCTGCCCGCAAACAAGCAGGGGGGCGAGCGATGAGCTGGTACACGCCCGAATACGCTACCCCAAAAGAAAACGCCCCGGCGGCAACCGAGGCGACAAAGGAAACGCAACTTGCAGACGCCAGTATAGCAGCACAAAAAATAAGCAACACCCCCGACCTGTCGGAAGCGCACCGCCTGTTCAGCAGTGGCTTTGCCCTGTGCAAGCTACGGCCGAACACCAAGCGGCCGGAAGGCGACGATTGGAACAACCGACCCATTCAACGGTTCGACCATGAGGCCACCGGCTACGGCGTGATGCTTGCGACGAATAAACTGTGCTCGATCGACCCCGACAACGCCGAGCTTTCCACGGCGTTGCTGGCCGGCTTCGGCTTCGACCTCGATGTCCTGTTGAATGCCGGTGTGCGATCGATCAGCACACGCGCTGGCAGCGGCGGGCGCTCGGCCTTCAAAGCAGACCCGGGCCTGCGCAAGGTGGTGTTTGCGTTCAAGGATGCCGGGACGGTGCTGGAGCTGCGCGCGCACTCGGCCAACCTGCAGGACACCATCCCCGGCCTGATCTACGCCGACAAGCACGGCGAGCTTTGCACCCAGCGCTATGCATCCGATTTGCGACTGGACGAGGCCCCGGACTTGCCCCCCGACTTCCTTGCATGGTGGCTGCGCATGTCTACCGATCTTGAGTTCAAACGCGAGCAGCAGCGGCGCGCGGGCGAGATTCTCGGCATCAAGGCGTTCGAGGCCGCCAGCGGGTCGGACGGCAAGACCCTGGCTTTCAGGTCAGGCATGCGCAGCGGATTCAACGCCTCAAACAGCGTGCCGGAAATCCTTGAGCGCCATGGCTACACCGGCGACGGTGTGCGGTTCGCCCCACCGACCGCCACCGGCTTGCCCGGTGTCCGCGAGATTTTGGGCAAGGATGGTCTGTGGCAGTCGGACCATGCCAGCGATCCCCTTTGCGGCATGTTCGACGCCTGGGCGGCTTACGTTGTGCTCGACCACGACGGTGACCAGGTAGCGGCAGAGGCGGCATGGCTGCCCATCGTGCACCAGGTGATGGCGGATGATTTCTCTTTCATTGAGGACATATCCGACCTGCTGGGCTCAGGCGAAGATCCCGCGCCGCGCGCGCTGCCATCTTTTGAGCGCACCAAGGCTGGCGAGGTGCTGGCGACGAAGGAAAACGTAGTCAAGGCCGTGACCCGGCCGGACGTTTGCGGGTGGCAGTTACGGCATGACGTGTTCCGCGATGAAACCATGCTCTCACCGCCGAACGTCGACGAGTGGCGAGCCTTCAAGGACACGGACTACACCGAACTGTGCATGCGCCTGGAGCGTGGCGATACGGGGTTCAAGGACATCCCCAAGGAGCGGATCCGTGATGCGGTGGCCTATGTCGCCGACGCCAACGCATTCGACTCGGCGGAGCACTGGCTGGGCCTGCAGGTGTGGGACGGTGTGCGACGTGTGGAAACCTTCCTGCCCCGCTGCTTCGGCGCGGAGGACACGCCCTACACCCGCGCTGTGGGCTTGTACCTGTGGACGGCCATGGCCGGGCGCGTCATGAAGCCCGGCATCAAGGCGGACATGGTGCCCGTTGCAGTCGGCCCCCAGGGCGCCAAGAAATCGAGTGCAGTGGCTGCCATCGTGCCCTCGCCGGACTTCTTCCTGGAGCTCGACCTGGGCAGCAAGGACGACGACCTGGCGCGGCTGATGCGCGGCAAGCTGGTGATTGAGCTGGGCGAGCTGAAGGGGCTAAGAGCCCGCGAGGTGGAACACGTAAAAGCCTTCATCACCCGGCAGCACGAAGAATGGACGCCAAAGTATCGCGAAATGCAGGTGCGCTACGCCCGTCGCTGTGTGTTCTTCGGCACGACCAACAAGGACGAGTTCCTGGCCGACGATACAGGCAACCGGCGCTGGTTGCCT
>JAHYJF010000089.1 GCA_019428955.1 Burkholderiaceae bacterium | reverse complement strand
GGCGGTGGTGGCTGCGGCGCGCGGCGCCTATGCGCTGCGGCTGCCGCAAGCCAACGGCCATGTAACAGGCATCGCGCGCACCACGCCCACCGACCAGATCGCCGCGCCGGGCGGTGCGCTGGTGCAATCTCTGGCAAGCCTGCCCGCCGATCTGGCGGAGCTTGCCGCGTTGGTGGTGGCGCTGCATGACCCCTGCCTGCCGGTCGATCTGCACGAGGTGCACGATGCATGAGATGTCGCTTTGCGAGGGCATCCGCGAGGTGCTCGCCGAGCAGGCGCGCACGCATGGCTTTGCCCGCGTGGTGCATCTGCGCCTTGAGATCGGGCGCTTTGCCGGGGTCGAGAAATCGGCGCTGGAATTTGCCTTCGGCGTGGTCATGCGCGGCGGCCCCGCCGAGGGCGCCACATTGGAAATAATCGACCTGCCGGGGCGGGCGCACTGCTTTGACTGCGGCAAGACGGTAGAAATCGACGATCGATTCGCGCTATGCCCGCAATGCGGGGGCGCGAAACTGCTGCCTGCCGGCGGCGACGACATGCGGATCAAGGACATGGAGGTGCTCTGATGTGCACGACCTGCGGCTGCGGCGATGCGCCGAAATTCGAGATCAGGTCCAAGGAGGGGCGGGCGCTGCCCTTTGGCCATGTCGATGCGGGCACGTCGATGCCGCTGTTCGGTTCGGGCCACGCCCACCCGCATGACCACGACCACGACCACGACCACGCGCACCAGCACGGCGACACGCTGCACCACCACGGCACCGGCCCCGCCGGGGTGACGGTGCCGGGCATGACCCAGACCCGGCTGATCGAGGTTGAAACCTCGATTCTCGCCAAGAACGACGCCATCGCCGCCTCAAACCGTCGGGTGCTGGATGCGCTCGGGGTGTTTTCGGTCAACCTCGTCTCGTCGCCCGGATCGGGCAAGACCACGCTTTTGTGCCGCACCATCGAGATGCTCGGGGCCGCACCGCTGGCGGTGATTGAGGGCGACCAGCAAACCAGCAATGATGCCGACCGTATTCGCGCCACCGGCGCGCGCGCGCTGCAGATCAACACCGGCAAGGGCTGCCACCTTGATGCGCAGATGGTGGGCACGGCAATCGATGCGCTGCGACCCCTGCCTGCCTCGTATCTTTTCATCGAGAACGTCGGCAATCTTGTCTGCCCCGCCGCCTTCGATCTGGGCGAAGATGCCAAGGTGGCGATCTTGTCGGTCACCGAGGGCGAGGACAAGCCGATGAAATATCCCGACATGTTCACCGCAGCCCGGCTTGCCATACTGAACAAGACCGACCTTGCGCCGCACTGCGATGCCGATCTTGACGCCTATGAGGCCAACCTGCGCCGGGTGAACCCGATGATCGAGGTGCTGCGCGTATCGGCGCGCACCGGCGAGGGCATGGCGGCGTGGCTGGGTTGGCTTGCCGCCGGATTGCAGCGAAAAGCGCGCTAAGGGGGCGCGGTTCAGGGAGGAGTATGACATGTGCCTTGGCATACCCGGCCAGATCGTGGCCGTCACCGATGAGGCCCGCCTGATGGCGATGGCCGAGGTTTCGGGCGTGCGACGCGAGGTCAACGTGGCCTGTGTTGCTGACGGCCCGCTTGCCGCGCTGGTCGGGCAATGGGCGCTGATCCATGTGGGCTTTGCCATGAGCCTGATCGATGCCGATGAAGCCGCAAAAACGCTTGAGGCGCTGCGCGACCTTGGCGAGGCGCAGGAGGCGCTGGCGGCGATGGCCGAGGGGCAACGGGCGCTGGAGGGCGGCGCATGAAATACGCATCCGAATTTCGCGACCCCGCCGCCGCCAAGGTGCTGCTCGCCGAAATCGCCACCCTTGCCGACCGCATCGGCGCCACGCGCGCCGCACCGGTGCATATCATGGAGATCTGCGGCGGGCATACGCATGCGATCTTTCGCTACGGGCTCGACAAGCTTGTGCATGAGGGCGTCGAGTTCATCCACGGCCCCGGCTGCCCGGTCTGCGTGCTGCCGATGGCGCGGGTCGATGAGGCGGTGGAACTGGCCGAGCGACCCGAGGTGATCTTTACCACCTTCGGCGATGCGATGCGGGTGCCGGGACACCGACGCAGCCTGTTGCAGGCCAAGGCGGCGGGGGCCGACATCCGCATGGTCTATTCGCCACTGGATGCGCTGGAACTGGCGCGGCGCAACCCGGGGCGTGAGGTGGTGTTCTTCGGGCTGGGGTTTGAAACCACAACGCCTTCGACAGCGCTCAGCATCCAGCAGGCGGCGCGTGAGGGGTTGGACAATTTCAGCGTGTTTTGCAACCACATCACCGTGCCCGAGCCGATCCGGGTGCTGCTGAGCGACCCCGATATGCGGCTCGACGGGTTCATCGGGCCGGGCCATGTGAGCATGATCATCGGCACCCATCCCTATGATTTCATTGCCGAAGAATTCGGCAAGCCCTTGGTGGTGGCGGGGTTCGAGCCGCTTGATCTGCTGCAATCGGTGATGATGGTGCTGCGCCAGATCGCCGAAGGCCGCGCCGAGATCGAAAACCAGTATGCCCGCGTGGTGCCCGAACACGGCAACCCGGTCAGTCTGGCGGCAATTGCCGATGTCTATGAGCGCCGCCCGAGTTTCGAATGGCGCGGGCTGGGCGAGATCGACGCGAGCGGGCTGCGCATTCGCGAGAAATACAGCGCCTTTGACGCCGAGGTGAAATTCGCCATGGGCTATGGCGGTGCCACGGCGCGGGTAACCGATGAGCCTGAAGGCTGCGCCTGCGGCGCGGTGATGACCGGACGCATCAAGCCAACCGCCTGCCCGCAATACGGGCTTGGCTGCACCCCGGAAATGCCGCTGGGCGCGCTGATGGTGTCGTCAGAAGGGGCCTGTGCGGCCTATTGGCAATATGGCGGCGCGCGGGCGGCAGAGTAAGCGCCGGGGCGCCGCCCCGGACCCCGGAGTATTTTCACGTGGAGAAGCAGCATGGCATTGCGCGATGAACGGGTGACGCTGGCGCATGGCGGCGGTGGCAAGGCGATGCGCGATCTG
Organism: Burkholderiaceae bacterium; assembly: GCA_019428955.1. GTDB lineage: Bacteria > Pseudomonadota > Gammaproteobacteria > Burkholderiales > Burkholderiaceae_E > JAGXFR01. Next base: position 8,608 of record JAHYJF010000089.1, on the reverse strand, counting down.
ATTGAAGAGGTGTTCACATCGGTCTTTGTGCCCCCCGGCATGGAGGACCAGGCGCGGCTGATGCACGATGCGCTGCAAGCGCCGGGGGCGCGGCTGGCCTTTACCACCGACAGTTTCGTGGTGACGCCGATCGAGTTTCCCGGCGGCGACATTGGCAAGATTGCGGTCTGCGGCACGGTCAATGACCTTGCGGTCGGCGGCGCGGTGCCCTTGTGGCTTTCGGCGGCCTTCATCATCGAGGAGGGCTGCGAGGTGGCGCTGTTGCGCCGGATCGTGGCAAGCATGGCGCGTGAGGCGGTCGCAGCGGGGGTGCACATCGTCACTGGCGACACCAAGGTGGTGGGGCGGGGGGCGGCCGACGGGCTGTTCGTGACCACCTCGGGCATTGGTGTGATCCCGCCGGGGCGTGAACTGGCGGCGGCGCGGGTGCGGGCTGGCGATGTGGCAATTGTCAACGGCGTGCTGGGCGATCATGGTGCCGCAATTCTTGCGGCGCGCGGCGACCTTGCGCTCAGCTCCGACCTCGTTTCGGATTGTGCGGCGCTGGGGCATCTGATGCAGGCGGCGCTGGCCGCCGCCCCCGGCATCCGCGCCGCGCGCGACTGCACCCGGGGCGGGCTAGCCTCTGCCCTGAACGAGATTGCGGCTGAGGCGGGGGTGGGTATCGAGATCGACGAAACCGCATTGCCGCTGCGCGACGAGGTGCGCGGAATGTGCGAGATACTGGGGCTCGACCCGCTTTATCTGGCCAACGAGGGCACGCTGGTGCTGTTTTGCCCGCCAGACGAAGCCGAAGCGGCGCTGGCGGCAATGCGCGCGCGGCCCGAAGGCGCCGGGGCGGTGGCGATCGGGCGGGCGGTGGCGGGGCCGGCGGGCCGGGTGGTGATGCGCACCCTCTTTGGTGGCAGCCGCATTGTCGACATGCTGGTGGGCGAGCAGTTGCCGCGCATCTGTTGAAGGCGCCGGATCGCACCCTGCAGCGCCTGGCATCGCTGTTGCCGCGCCGCGCAATGACCGGATGAACCCGACCCGGAAGCGCCATTGGCGCTTGTCCGTCATCGAATGATCTGGAACAGGCGGCCTGATCTTGGATCGGAGAGATCGGGCTCACGCGTTTCAGGTTATGCTGCCTGACGTTGATGGCTCAAGCGGCGGTTTTGGATGGTTTGCTGTTTGGTGCGTCGCCTTTCCGCCAGGACGATGCGCCCGAATACGCCCATCTCGCTCCAGCGGATGAAGCGGCTGAAAATTGTCTTGCGCGGCTCGCAGCTTTGCGTCACGTCGCGCCCCCTTGGTCTTGTCGCGTAAATGTGCCGCCCCGGTTGCTCGTTTAGGCTACCTGGCGCTCGAATGCCAAGGGGCTTTTGCCACCCAGTGCTGAATGCCGACGGCGCGGGTTTCAGAAGCCGTTGCACCTGCAACTTGAAACCGCCCAGCCAGCGGGCGGTCGGGGGCCTTCTTGGCCGCCCGGCGAGCGCGATCTGCCGCGAGCTGGCGCGGGGGCGGCAGGATGACGGCAGCTATTGCCCGCAAGCGGCGCGGCCTGTCTATGATCTCCGCCGCAGGCGATGCCGACGCCAGCGAAGGCTGGTCGCGGGTGGCGATGTCCATCGCATGGGATGTCCAGCACGACCTTGCCGCTGTCGGTCGTCACCATCTTCTGGCGGCGCCCGTTGCGGCGGTTTGGAAGCCGGTTCTGCCCCTCAGGTGCTTCGCCAGTGCGCTCTTCGTCAAGGTGAACGTCCATCTCGGTGCTAAGCGCCCGCTCTGCCAGCGCCTTGGTCAGTTCAGAAAGTATGCCCGACTTGCCAAACAGATCGCCGGGCGACCGGCCTTCCATCAGACGGTCCAGAAGGTCTTTGTCAATGCTCATACGTCGGTCTCCTTATCAGGGGGCTACCACGCCAGGGCACAAAATTCTGCACAGTCTCGGCCGAACTGGCCGAATGCGAGGTCCGATCAATCGCGTATCACATGAAAGCCGCCATTCGTCTGGGTATTGATCCCCCGGATTAATACCTGACCCTCCTCACCCCGGCCTACAAGGACCTCTCCGGCTTCGACTTCGCCGCCAGCGAGATCAACGAGGCCATGGTGCGGACCTTGCACCGCTGCGAATTCATGGACGGTGCCCAGAATGTCGTGCCGATCGGCGGCCCCGGAACCGGCAAGACCCATGTCGCCACCGCCCTCGGCATCCAGGCGATCGAACATCACCGCCGCAAGGTCCGCTTCTTCTCAACCATCGAACTGGTCAACGCCCTCGAACAGGAAAAGGCCTAGGGAAAGGCAGGACAAATCGCGGAAGGCCTGACCAGGCTCGACCTCGTGATCCTGGATGAACTGGGCTATCTGCCCTTCAGTGCCTCTGGTGGGGCGCTGCTGTTCCAATTGCTCAGCAAACTTTACGAACGCACCAGCGTCGTGATCACCACGAACCTCAGCTTCAGCGAATGGGCCACCGTCTTTGGCGATGCAAAGATGACAACAGCCTTGCTCGACCGCCTCACCCACCGCTGCCACATCCTGGAGTCCGGAAACGACAGCTTCCGCTTTAGGGCCTGTTGAGTATCAGGATTCCCAATTGCTCTGAATTCTGATTCAAGCTTCCCAAAGGGGAGGTTTGGATGCCGATTGATCGCTACATCATCACGGATCGACAGTGGGGGAAGATCGAACCGCACTGTCTGGGCAAGAAGTCGGATCCGGGTCGGACAGGCGGTGATGCCCGTTTGTTTCTGGAAGCCGTGTTCTGGATCGCCCGGACTGGGGCGCAATGGCGCGACCTTCCGGGTGAGTTTGGCAAGTGGAACTCGGTCTACCGGCGATTCCGGGATTGGGGTATTGCGGGGGTCTTCGAGCGCATTTTCAATGCCTTGTCTGAGGAACCCGATATGGAAATGGCGATGATCGACGGCACCATCGTCAAGGTTCACCGCCATGGACAGGGCTCAAAAGGGGGACTCAAAGTCAGGCGATAGGCAAGTCGAAGGGCGGCTGGACCACCAAGATACTGGCGCTGACGGATGCTCTGGGCAACCTCGTGCGCTTCGTCTTGCTGCCGGGACACCGTTTTGACACGGTCGGCGTGGCCCCCTTGATCGACGGCATCAGTTTCGATGCGATGCTGGCCGACAAGGCCTTCGACAGCAATTGGATCATCGCAGAGATGAATGCACGCGGGGCGCTGATCTGCATTTCGCAACACCCAAGGCGCTGCAAACCCTTGGCCATCGACCCGGACATCTACAAATGTCGCCACCTGATTGAGAACTTCTTCTGTAAACTCAAAGAGTTCAAGCGCATCTCCATGCGAGCGGACAAGACCGACACATACTTCAAAGCAATGATCTATGCAGTCGCCGCACTCATCAACTCTCGCTGATACTCAACAGACCCTAAGGCAAGTTCAGCCGCGGCGGCCCGAAAAAAGAAGGAGTGAAACTCGCCATTGACCCAAGCATGACCCAAAATCCTTAATCAAAGGTGGGTCAATTCTCGATGGAAAACCCGGGTCGCTTCTCAGTGCAAATCAACATGCAAGCTGATCTGATCGAGCATGCAGCCCGCATACATCGCGAACCGCGGCACCTCGGGCATCGCCACCTCGATCGCCATCGAGGGCAAGGTCCAGTTGCCCGACTGGAAGGTATGCGTCTTGGGCGTGGTGCCCGAGGTCGCGGGCGCCCCGAATGCCGCCTTCAGCCAGTAGCCGAAGGCCTCGACATCGATCGGCACCACCACCTCGCCATCCGCCGTCACCGCGTCCTTGATCGGGGCCAGTGGATCGCGGCCGTAGCCCAAGAGTTCCGAGGCCTGCAGCGGCTGCTCCGCCCCGAGCGTTGCCCGCGCGAAGGGCATCAGCTTGTAGCCGCTGGCGGGCGGCGTGCCATAAACGGTCTCGAACGCAAGCGCCATCTGCGCCCGCGCGCCTTGCGCACGTGCCATGGGGGTCTCCTGGGGTTTTGGGTGTCAGGTCAGCGACCCGGATCAGGCGAGCGGGTCGGCAGTGGTGTAATGCAGCACGACAGTAATCACCGCCGCCTTCAGGGCGTCGTGTCGCGAGTCTGGTGGAAATTCGAGGGCGGCGTAATCTCCGGGTGATCTGAAACCCACCCAACCGGCGGCTAGCACCGCCACAGGAGATCACGCCATGAACCAGATTACAGACACCAGCGCGTTTTCGCTACTCGCTTGCGACGAAGGCTTCGATCCGATCGAGGATCGGCTTCGGGCCAACATCCGCAGCACCATCGAGGCGGTTTTCAACGAAGAACTCGACGGCTTTCTTGGCCGTTTGCGGTATGGCCGGGAGGCTGGGGCGGCAAAGGGCTATCGCCACGGCAAGCGGGATCGCCAGATCACCGGGACATTCGGCTCTGAGACGATCAGCGTGCCGCGTGCCCGGATCGCGGACGAAGCCGGCAAGGTCAGCGAATGGCGCTCGAAGGCGCTGCCGCGCTACCAGCGCCTGACCAGGACGGCCGAGGCGCTGATTGCGTCGGTTTATCTCTCGGGCACCAACACGCGGCGTGTGAAGCGCGCGCTCTATGCGCTGTTCAAGGGGGCCGTCAGCAAAGACGTGGTCAGCCGCGCCTGGCGCAAGGTGAAGGGGGACTGGGACGCCTGGTGCGCCCGCAGCCTCGCGGATGAGGACATCATCCGTCTCATTCTCGACGGCACCGTGATCAGGACGCGGCTGGACCGGAAGGCCACGAACATCTCGGTGCTGGCGGCCATCGGTGTGCGCCGCGACGGGCAGAAGGTGCTGTTATCAATCAGGAACATGGGAGGGGAGAGCACGGCAGCGTGGCGACAGTTCCTCGACGATCTCGACGCCTGCAGCCTGAAGCGGCCCGAATTCGTGATTGTCGACGGTGCCCCGGGCCTGGAGGCCGCGTTGGTGGCGCTCTGGGGCGACGACCTGCCGATCCAGCGCTGCACGGTTCACAAGCACCGCAACCTGCTGGCCCACGCCCCCAAGCACATGCATGAGGAACTGGGCAACGACTATCGCGACATGATCTACGCCGACACCGCGGTCGAAATTGAGACCCGCCGCAAGGCTTTTCTGCGCAAATGGCGGCTGAAGTGCCGCGCTGTCGCCGATAGCCTGGAAGAGGCCGGGGATCGCCTGTTCACCTTCACGCGGCTCGACCCGTCACAATGGAAATCGGCGCGGACAACGAACGCGATCGAGCGGCTGAACGAGGAATTCCGCCGCCGCGTCAAAACCCAGACCGTGCTCCCCTGCGCGGAAACCGTGCCGATGCTCCTCTGGGCTCTGCTCGCCTCCGGCCAGATCCAGATGCGCAAGGTCGATGGGTGGCAAACCCTCGATCAGCCTATCGAACCAATCACCCTTGACCTCGTCGCCTGATCAGGTCCAAATCCCAATGCCCGGAGATCGCCGCCAGAGAATTTCCACCACATTCGAGACACGACCCTTCAGGGCCGCCGCGCCTTCGACAGGAAGATCGACCGGGCGCGGCGCTTCCGCCTCGACCCAGTCGCAAAGACCGCCCAGCGTGCGGTCGGCGGCAAGCGCGGTGCCGATGCTGGCGCAGAGGGTATCGAAGGCCGCGTCACGGTCGGCACCTTGCACCACCACCTCGATCTCGGCGCGGTGCTGGTAGTGATAGCGCAGCGGCGACAACGTCACCTCCGGCTCCCCTGGCTCGCCGTCGCGCAGGATCAGGAGGCCTGCGGTTGGCACACGTTCGGGAAGGACGTCACCGCGTAGCGCGGTGGCGGGAAGGGTCGAGAGCGCCGCGTGAAGGGCAGTGAGGATGGTTTCGCGGGGGGTGGGCATGGTTCTTTCCTGCCGCCGACAGTGTCAGGCGGGCCAATTCATCGGTTGTGGCGCTTTCAGGAGGCTGTCCGTCAGGTTCCGCGAACGGAGAGCGCGGCAAGTTTCCCCGGCAGATCGGATCTGCTGTGCAGGAAATCCACGATGATCACCTGCGCCGCATCCTCAATGAACACGATAAAGTGCTGGCCGGATCGCGTGAACCGAAGGTCTTCAGCCAAGTCGGGATTGATCAGCTGACGGCAGCCCCGCGTTATCGCTGTTCCCGATGCGATTTCACGGCACCTGGCGATCAGATCTTCCTCGTCGGCCGCAGCTTGCCGGGGCCCGAAGGTTTCGAAGGTCCAAAGCGCGATCTCAAGAAGAGAGGCCTCAGCCTGTTTGGTCAGGCGCCACGGACGCGACATCAACGGGCAGTTCGTGCTGCTGCAAAGGCGCGGCGCACCGCGTCCTCACCACTGCCTTCTGCCAGTTGCCCGGCGCGCGCCTGTTCAATCCCGGTTGTGAGCCGGTCACGCAACGCCCCAAGTTCCGATTCCTCGCGTTCCAGCAGGCGCAGCCCGGCCCGCAAGGCTTCGCTGGCGTTCTGGTAGCGGCCGGAACTGACCAACCGGTCGACGAGATCGGACTGGGTATCGGTCAAGACGACGTTTCTGGTGGCCATGGCATGCTCCTTCAACATCATTGGCAATATATGCTAACGGCTATCTCATGTCCACCAAGGCGTCAGAGGTGATCCTCCGCCCAGTTGCGCACGATGCTGCCCGGAATGGCGCCCTGCGCCCGCTCGGCGTCGCGGGCAAGATCGAGCCGTTTGGGCAGTTTAACCTGGCGCACCAGAATGAAAATCGGGGCTGTCACCTGACCGCGTCCGGTCTTTGACTTCGAGACCGCAGCCTGGCCGAGCGTGTTCAGTCGCACCGCATCAGCCACCATGAGGCTCGGCCCCCGCCTGCGATAGACGAAGCGCAGCTTCAGGCCGGTTTTTTGCTCCCACATGCCCGGCGTGACGCGCTTGCCGCCCAGCGCCTTTCCTGCGGCGGGCAGCGGGATCGCCAGCCATAAACCACTGGCCGAGCGGATCAGCGGCCCGGTGTCATGTGCGCCGATGATCACCGGTGCGTTCGACCAGACCAGCGCCGCTGCGTCGAGGCTGTTGCGGCCCTTGGGATAGGTCTGCGACCGGATGGTATTGGCCAGCCGCTGACCCAGACCCGCGCCGGTGATCTGCGTCCGCCACGCAGATTTGAGGCTGGCACCGGCTTGGGCCATGGTGGTCGAGACCGCCTTCTGGCCCGCCGCCACTTCGGCGCGCATCAGCGCCACGATGCCTCCTGCGATTTTCACGTCGATCTTCATGCTGGCCTCAGGTCGACGGTCCACACCAGCCGCTCGCGGTCGCGGACCGGCTCGCCCTGGATGAGGAAGGCCTCGCCAGCCTGCCCCGGGTCCGATTCGGGGATCTCGATCCGGTCGCCCGGACGCGGGTTCGGCACCTCGGCGACGCGTAGGTCCACCCGCGTGGTCTCCGACCAGAGCCGCGCATCGCCGAAGTCCGTTATGGCGTCCGCGCGCCTGGCGACGACGCGCACGAGAGCCGGCGCGCCGCCCCCGGCGATGTAGACCGCGTCCACGCCGATGTTGGGATCGGCGAACAGCGCGTCCAGCGCTGCGGCGACGGCATTCATCACGTCCGCCGGGCCTGTCGCAGCACCTGGGGCCGGGTGCAGATCGGCAGCGGATTGCTTTCGATCTCAAGCCGCACCCATTCGTCGCGGTCGCGGTCGGGGATCATCCGCGCATAGAGCGGCTGGCCCAGCGTGTTCACGGTCTCGAAGGTGTCGGCGGGGGCATGGTAGATCTCGAAGAGCCCGTCGATGCCTTCGGGATAGAACACCGCCTTGTCAGTCCCCACGCCAAAGCCCGCCCCGCCCCGGTAGCGGCGGAAGGTGATGCCGCCGAAGCTGACCTCGTCGGCGATGCGCGACCGCAGATCGGCGGCGGCGGCGGTGTTGAGGTAGGTCTCGCGCACTTCCTTGTGCGCCACCAGATCGGCGAAAAAGGCCGAGCCGCATTCAGCGCGCAGCGCGATGGCACCGGTGGCCAGGCCGCCCATGGTGTCCTCGACGCTCTCAATGAGCGCCTGGCAGCGTTTGCGCAAGGCACCCGAGGCCGGGGTGGCGTTGTCGAGATCAAAATCCACCTCGGTGGCCGGGGTGATGCCAAACTCGGTGAAGTAGTTCACAACCGTGGCCCCATCGCGCGGGTCTTTGACCAGCCCCTGGATGCCATTGAAGAGGTGGTATTCAAACGTGGCTTCGGCGTCGCCCCGCAACCGGCCCAGCTTGCGGGCGACCTCGGCCTGGACCTGCTGGGTGGCGGAGTCGCTGCCGAAGTCGCGCACCTGCTGGATTTCCGAAGCCCAGATCACGTCCTGTTTCTTGAACTGGCGGCAGACAAACGCCCGCACATCGCGGCGCTCCGGGGTCTGCTGGTCGTAGGCCGAGCCGCGTTCGGAGAACGGGATCAGCGACAGCGTGCCGTCGCGGGACTCAATCACAACGGTGCGCGAGCGGACGCCGCGCGGGCCGAACAGACCGGACCCAGACAGGGTGGCGGGCTTGAATGGGATGTTTTCGAGAGCACGTGTGAGTTCGATGATCGAGAAGGCATCGCCTTCGAAAATATCCATGGTGGCCATGGGGTGCCTCCTGATTTGGGGGGGTTAGCGGACGAGGATGCCGAGCGTCAGCAGCGCGGCATGGGCGGCGGCAATCTGCGGTGCGGTGGGCGTGCCGG
>JAHYJF010000488.1 GCA_019428955.1 Burkholderiaceae bacterium | reverse complement strand
CGATTCGAACGAAATGGCGTTCAAGATCGCCGGTTCCATGGCCTTCAAGGAAGGCGCGCGCAAGGCCAGCCCTGTCCTGCTCGAGCCGATCATGAAGGTCGAGGTCGTCACGCCCGAAGATTACATGGGCGATGTGGTAGGCGACCTGAACCGCCGGCGCGGCGTCATCCAGGGCATGGATGACTCGCCGTCCGGCAAGGTCATCCGCTGCGAGGTGCCGCTGGCCGAGATGTTCGGCTATGCCACCGACCTGCGTTCGGCCACCCAGGGTCGCGCCACCTACTCGATGGAATTCAGCAAGTATCTGGAGGCGCCAGCCAGCGTCGCCCAGAAGGTCATCAACCAGTAACGTCCGCCGGACGGGTCAGTCAAGCGAAGGGTGTGAGTCATGTCCAAGGCCAAATTTGAGCGAACCAAGCCGCACGTGAACGTGGGCACGATCGGTCACGTGGATCACGGTAAGACGACGCTGACGGCGGCGCTGACCAAGATCGGCGCGGAGCGTTTTGGCGGGGAGTTCAAGGCCTACGACCAGATCGACAACGCGCCGGAAGAGCGGGCGCGGGGCATCACCATTGCGACCGCGCACGTTGAGTACGAGTCGCCGAACCGCCACTACGCGCACGTCGACTGCCCCGGCCACGCCGACTACGTGAAGAACATGATCACCGGCGCGGCGCAGATGGACGGCGCCATTCTGGTGGTGTCGGCGGCCGACGGCCCGATGCCGCAGACCCGCGAGCACATTCTGCTGGCGCGCCAGGTGGGCGTGCCGTACATCGTCGTGTTCCTGAACAAGGCCGACATGGTCGACGACCCGGAACTGCTCGAACTGGTCGAGATGGAAGTGCGCGAGCTGCTGACCCAGTACGGCTTTCCGGGCGACGACACGCCGATCGTGACCGGCAGTGCGCTGAAGGCCCTCGAAGGCGACGCGAGCGAGATCGGCGTGCCGGCCATCCTGAAACTGGTCGAGGCCATCGACAACTACATTCCGCAGCCGGAGCGTGCCATCGACGGTGCGTTCCTGATGCCGGTCGAGGACGTGTTCTCGATCTCAGGCCGCGGCACCGTGGTGACCGGGCGTGTCGAGCGGGGCATCGTCAAGGTGGGCGACGAGATCGAGATCGTGGGCATGAAAGCCACCATCAAGACCACCTGCACGGGCGTCGAGATGTTCCGCAAGCTGCTGGACCAGGGCCAGGCGGGCGACAACGTGGGCGTGCTGCTGCGCGGCACCAAGCGTGACGAGGTCGAGCGTGGGCAAGTGCTGTGCAAGCCCGGCTCGATCACCCCGCACACCAAGTTCGAGGCCGAGGTGTACATCCTGTCCAAGGACGAGGGCGGGCGTCACACGCCGTTCTTCAAGGGCTACCGTCCGCAGTTCTATTTTCGGACCACCGACGTGACCGGCAGCTGCGAGCTGCCGGCGGGCACCGAGATGGTGATGCCGGGTGACAACGTGAACCTGCAGGTCTCGCTGATCACGCCGATCGCGATGGACGACGGCCTGCGGTTTGCGATTCGCGAGGGCGGCCGCACGGTCGGCGCCGGCGTGGTCGTCAAGGTGATCGAGTAAGGTCCGGCTGGATGCCGGCGCGGCGGGTGTTGAACAGGCTGCCGGCCATAGCGTTGAGCACGTAAGGCTGGTCAGTGATTTCAAGAGGGGTGTAGTCAATCCATT
>JAHYJF010000088.1 GCA_019428955.1 Burkholderiaceae bacterium | reverse complement strand
GCCGCGCCCGCGATGAGGAAAGCGCGGATCTTCACCCGGCCTTGCGCAGGCGCCGGATCAGGCTCGAAGTGTCGTTGCGTCGGCCGCCCATGCGCTGGACGTCGCCGTAGAACTGGTCGACCAGTGCGGTGACCGGCAGCGGCGCGCCGTTGTTGCGCGCTTCCTCCAGGCACAGCCCGAGGTCCTTGCGCATCCAGTCGACCGCGAAGCCGAAGTCGAACTTATTGTCGACCATGGTGGTGCCGCGGTTGTCCATCTGCCAGGATTGCGCCGCGCCCTTGCCGATCACCTCGAGCACCAGTTTCATGTCGAGTCCGGCTTCGAGCCCGAAGTTGATGCCCTCGGAGAGCCCCTGCATCAGCCCGGCGATGCAGATCTGGTTGACCATTTTCGCAAGTTGGCCGGCGCCCGGCGCCCCGATCAGCGTGAACGCCTTGGCAAAGGCCATGCCGACCGGCTTGACCGGATCGAAATCAGCGGCCTCGCCGCCGCACATCACGGTGAGCATGCCATTGACTGCTCCGGCTTCGCCGCCCGACACCGGCGCGTCGACAAAGCCCAGTCCGTTGCGGGCCGCGATGGCGTGGAGTTCGCGGGCGACCGCCGCCGACGCCGTGGTGTGATCGACCAGGATCGCGCCGGCCTTCATGCCGGCAAGCGCCCCGTGCTCGCCGAGCACCACCGACCGCAGGTCGTCGTCATTGCCGACGCAACTGAAAACGATCTCGGCTTCGTGGGCCGCCTGGCGGGGCGTCGGCGCGTGCTTGCCGCCGTACTCGCCGACCCATTGCTCGGCCTTGCTGGTGGTGCGGTTGTAGACGCTTACCTGGTGTCCGGCGCGCTGCAGGTGCCCGGCCATCGGGTAGCCCATCACGCCGAGCCCGAGGAAGGCGACGCGCCGGGAGGCGATTGGTTCGTAGCTTCTCTGAGTCATCGTTGCTGTCCTCTCATTGGTTGTCAGGTGTTGAGCGCGCCAGGGCGCACGGCCCAATGTTAATAACGCGCACCCTCAGGACTCCTCCAGCGGCAGGCCGGTGCCTTCGAACAGTCGCGCCAGATCGACGCCGTTGCGCACGGCCATCTTGGCGAACACGTTGGCGCGGTGAACCTCGACCGTGCGCATGCTGATGCCCAGATCCGCGGCGATCAGCTTGTTGAGCTTGCCGGCCAGAATCAGCCTCATGACCTCGCGCTCGCGGTTGCTCAGGCGCGCGAGCCGCGTGGCGAGGTCGGCATTGCTCTGTTCGGTCTTGATGCGGCGGCGCGACTCATCGATCGCCTGCTCGACCCGGTCGACCAGGCGATTGTCGGCAAACGGTTTCTCGAAGAAATCGAAGGCGCCACGCTTGAGCGCCTCGACCGCCATCGGGATGTCGCCGTGGCCGGTGAGGAAGATTACCGGCACGGGGAGTCCGGGGTCGCGCCTGACCAGGCGCTCGAAAACTTCTATGCCTGACATGTTGCGCATGCGCACATCGAGCAGCACGCAGCCCGGACGCAGCGCCCAATCGGAGCGCGCGTTCACGAGCGCCCAGAAGGCTTCGCCGCTGTCGAAGTGTTCGCAGGCCAGGCCGCGCGACCCCAGCAGGAAAGAGAGCGCATCGGCCACTACCGGCTCGTCATCGACGAGGTAGACAACCGGTTTCTGGGTGTTGCTGCGCTGGGGCGTAGTTTTCATCATGTCGTGGCACCGATAGCTGCAATGGTAGCGCTGAACCGCGCCCCCCCGCTTTCCCGCTCACAGTAGCGCAGCTGGCCGCCGTGCTGCTCGACTACGGAGCGGCACAGGCTCAGTCCGATGCCCAGTCCCTGCTCCTTGGTGCTGAAGAAAGCGCTGAACAGGTGCTTGCTCGCCTCCGGCGAGACGCCGGCGCCGCGGTCGAGCACCGCAATTTCGACCATTGGCCCGTCGCCGCCCGAATCCAGCAAGCTTATCTCGATTTCGAGTAGGCGCGATTCGGGTGGGGTCGATGCCATCGATTCGATGGCATTGCGCGTCAGGTTCAGGATTACCTGCTCGAGCATGGTGCGATCGGCATGCACGACCGCTCCCGGGTCCGCCTTCCAGGCCAGCCGCACACCCAGTTCGCGGGCCTGCAGTTCGATCAGCGGCTCGAGCGCGCGCATCAGGTCGGCGAGATCGATGGCGGCGCGATCGAGTTTCCTGCTGCGCACGAAATCGTTGACGCTGCGGATCACCTGCCCGGCACGTTCCGCCTGGCTGTAGATGCGGCTCAGCGCGACGTCGAGATCGGTCTGCTTGCCGCTGGCGAGCAGGTTGCGACAGGCTGTGGCGTAGCCGCTGATCGCGGCCAGAGGCTGGTTGAGTTCGTGCGACAGCGACGACGACACTTCGCCGAGCAGCGCCATGCGCGCGTTCTGGTGCAGTTTTTCCTGCTGGCGCCGGCTCAGTTCCTCGATGCGCTTCTGGTCGCTGATGTCGAAGATCGAATCCATCCATCCCGCCTGCTCGCCGTTGGCGTCGATCAGCGGCGCGTCGAAGATCAAGACCGGGAATTGCTCGCCGTTGCGGCGCCTGAAAACCGTCTCGAGGCCCTGTTGCTGATCACCGGGGTTGCGGGCGCGGGGTTGCGCCTGGCCAGGACTGTCGGCGGTTTCGCTGGTCCAGTATGGCAATGGTGGAGCGAGTCCGACCAGTTCCTCGGAACGATAGCCGGTCATTTTGCAGAAGGCCGGATTGACATAGGTGATGACCCCGTCGCGATCGCGCGCCCGCAGGCCAGTGACCAATGAATCCTCCATCGCGGTCCGGAAGGCGTACTGCTCGCGCAGCGCGCGCTCGGCCCGCGCGCGCAGGCGCATATCGCGGCCAAGCAGGCCGCCGATGACGGCCAACCCCGCGATTGCCGCCACCAGCATGCCGGCCAGCAGGTTGGGGATGATCTTCGGCTCTCCGGTCCGGCTGTCGGCGCGCAACCATATCGACCTGCCGCCGGCCAGCTCGAGCGGGACAGTGGTGCGGTAGACCCCGGCGCCGGGCATTCCCGATGCCGGACGCGCCAGCGTGCTGCCGTCGACTTCGCCCAGGGTCACTTCGTTGGCCGCAAGGAAGGCCGCCGGCGCGAAGTAGTCCAGCATCCGCGAGAGCGAATAGACCGCCAGCAGCGTGCCGCGGCGCTCGCGCTCGACTGGCACCGCCAGTTCGGTAACCGCGAACGGCAACTCACCAGGTATTTCGACGGGGTACGGCCGCGAGTAGGCGAGCCGGTCGGCGCCGCGCGAGGCGGCCAGCGCTATCTGGGTATCGAACGCCAGGCCGGCGCGCCGCGCCGGACCGAGTCGAGGGCGGGGTTGGGGAGCATCGACGGCAGCCAGCAGATCGCTGCCGAAGCGCAACTCGATGCGCAGCAGCGCCGGATTGTTGGCCAGCAGTTCACTGGCCACTGAATTGAAGCGGGCGTCATCGCCACTGCGCAGGTCCGAGGCCAGTCCGCGCAGCGCCAACTCGGTTTCACCAAGCCGGGAGCGAATCGTCGCCGCTGCCACCAGGCTGGCCTGTTGCAGCGACTCCTGCTTCTCGCTTTGCTCGTAGTTATGAACCAGCCAGAGCGTGCTCCAGAGCACCGCCGCCAGCAGCACGACGAGGGCGGCCACGAACCAGAGCGAACGCACCGGGAAAAGGCTTTCCTTCCCGGGGCGATAGGCGAGCGCGGTGTCGCGCCCGCTGACGGGCTCAGGAGGACTCACCGCTCTTGTCCGTGGCCACTGCCGCGATCCGGGCGGCGTCGTAGCCCAGCAATTCGCCCAACACCTCGGCGGTGTGCTCACCCAGCCGCGGCGGCGCCCGGCGATAACTCACCGGCGTGGCCGAGAAGCGCAGTGGCGAACCTACCAGCGGCACCGGGCCGGCGTCGGCGCGGGGAATGTCGACCCGCAGGCCGCGCGCGAGGACCTGGGGATTGCGAAAGACTTGCTCGAGGTCATTGATCGGTCCGCAGGGGATGCCGGCACCCTCGAGGCGTTCGAGCCAGTAATCGGCCGGGAATTCGGCCATCATCGCGGCCAGCAGTTCGACCAGTTGCTCGCGATTGCGCACCCGGTCGGCGTTACGGGCAAAGCGCTGGTCGGTGCCCAGTTCGCTGCGGTTGCCGATCTCGCAGAAGCGCCGGTACTGGGCGTCGTTGCCCACCGCGACGATGATCCAGCGATCGGCGGTCTTGAAGGTCTGGTAGGGAACGATGTTGGGATGCGCATTGCCCCAGCGCCGAGGCGCCTTGCCGCTCACCAGGTAATTGGTGTTCATGTTGGCCAGCATTGCCACTTGCACGTCGAGCAGCGCCAGGTCGATGTACTGGCCTTCGCCGGTCAACTGGCGATGGATGAGCGCCGCCAGCACTGCCTGGGTCGCGTACATCCCGGTCATCAGGTCGGAGACCGCCACGCCGACCTTCTGCGGACCACCGCCGGGACGATCGTCGGCTTCGCCGGTAATCGACATCAGTCCGCCCAGCCCCTGGACGATGAAGTCGTATCCCGGGCGATGGGCCCACGGCCCATCCTGGCCGAAGCCGGTGATCGAGCAGTAGATCAGTTGCGGGTTGACTTCCTTGAGATGCGCGTAGTCCAGCCCGTAGCCGGCGAGCTGGCCGACCTTGAAGTTCTCCAGCACCACGTCGCACTTCGCCGCCAGGTCGCGGATCGCCTGCTGCCCGGCGGCGCTGGCGATGTCGATCGCCACCGAGCGCTTGCCGCGGTTGGCCGCCAGGTAGTAGGCCGCGTCGCTGGTATCGTTGCCCTCCGAGTCCTTGAGAAATGGCGGCCCCCAGCTGCGGGTGTCGTCGCCGGCGCCGGGGCGCTCGATCTTGATCACGTCGGCGCCGAGGTCGGCAAGGTTCTGGGCGCACCACGGTCCGGCGAGCACGCGGGTGAGGTCGAGGACGCGGATTGATTCGAGTGGGCTGGGCATCTTGGCGCCGGTTTTAACTTGGGTGACAAAGGTGAATTCTCGCGCGAATCGACATTTTTCGGGCGGCGCAAGGTTTTGCGGCCGCGAACCGCTCGTGTTTTCCACATTTGATGGCCAAGCATTGGGTAAAATGAAAAGTTGCCTTCCATTCGCGGTGTCACCATGAAATCGGCTCAAATCCGAGCGAAATTCCTGCGCTTCTTCGAATCTCGGGGACACACCGTCGTGTCGTCCAGTCCGGTGGTTCCCGGCGACGATCCGACCCTGCTGTTCACCAATGCAGGGATGAACCAGTTCAAGGACGTGTTCCTGGGCTTCGACAAACGCCCCTACCAGCGCGCGGTCACCTCGCAGAAGTGCATTCGCGCCGGCGGCAAGCATAACGATCTCGAGAACGTGGGCTACACCGCGCGTCACCACACGTTCTTCGAGATGCTGGGCAATTTCAGCTTCGGCGATTACTTCAAGCGCGAGGCGATCCGCTACTCGTGGGAGTTGTTGACTGCGGTCTTTGGGCTGGATCCCGACCGGCTCTGGGTTACGGTCTATGCCGAGGACGACGACGCCTACGGTATCTGGGCCAACGAGATCGGCGTTCCGAGCGAGCGCATCGTGCGCATCGGTGACAACAAGGGTGCGCGCTACGCTTCCGACAACTTCTGGTCGATGGGCGACACCGGGCCGTGCGGGCCGTGCAGCGAGATCTTCTGGGATCACGGTCCGGCGATCGCCGGTGGCCCGCCGGGCAGTCCGGACGAGGAGGGCGACCGCTACGTCGAGATCTGGAACATCGTTTTCATGCAATTCAATCGCGACGAGCAGGGCGTGATGAACCCGCTGCCCAAGCCCAGCGTCGACACCGGGATGGGGCTGGAGCGGGTCTCGGCGGTGCTGCAGGGGGTGCATTCAAACTACCAGATCGACCTGTTCGTGAACCTGCTCAAGGCCGCTGCCGAGGCCGTTGCGGCCGCAGGCGGCAGCTCGGACCCGGCCAGCCCGTCGCTCAAGGTGATTGCCGACCACATCCGCGCCTGCGTCTTCACGGTTTGCGACGGCGTGATCCCCGGCAACGAGGGCCGCGGCTACGTGCTGCGGCGAATCGCACGGCGCGCGATCCGCCACGGCTACAAGCTGGGTGCGCGCACGCCGTTCTTCCATCGCCTGGTGGCGGCGCTGGCCACCGAGATGGGCGAGGCCTATCCCGAACTGGTGGCCCAGCGCGAGCGCGTCACCGAAGTGTTGCGCCAGGAAGAGGAGCGCTTCTTCGAGACCATCGCCCACGGCATGGAGATCCTCGAGACGGCACTGACCGCGCTTTCGGCCAGCGGCGGCAAGACGCTCGACGGCGCCGTGGCATTCAAGCTCCACGACACCTTCGGTTTCCCGCTGGACCTCACGGCCGATGTCTGCCGCGAGCGCGGGGTGGCGGTCGATGAAGCGGGCTTTGAAGTAGCCATGCGTCAGCAGCGTGAACAGGCCCGCGCTGCGGGGCGGTTCCATTCCGCGGTGCAACTCGATTACAGCGGGGTGCCGACCGTGTTCCATGGCTACGACACCATCGAGCACGAGGGCCGCGTCACAGCGCTTTACCGCGACGGCATGAGCGTCGCGCTGCTGAGCGCCGGCGATGCCGGCGTGGTGGTGCTCGACCACACTCCCTTCTATGCCGAATCAGGCGGGCAGGCGGGAGATCGCGGCGTGATCAGCGCCGCCGCCGGCGCGCCGGCCTCATTTGCGGTCAGCGACACGCTCAAGATCCAGAGCGATGTCTTTGGCCACCACGGGGCACTCGCTAGCGGTGAATTGCGCGTGGGCCAGGCGGTGCGAGCCGCGGTCGACGCCCGGCTGCGCGCGCAGACGCGGCGCAATCATTCGGCCACGCACCTGATGCACAAGGCCTTGCGCGAGGTG
Source organism: Burkholderiaceae bacterium (assembly GCA_019428955.1). GTDB lineage: Bacteria > Pseudomonadota > Gammaproteobacteria > Burkholderiales > Burkholderiaceae_E > JAGXFR01. The sequence continues at coordinate 5,180 of JAHYJF010000088.1, read as the reverse complement.
CTCGGCCCCCACGTCCAGCAGAAGGGTTCTCTGGTCGACGCCGACAAGACCCGTTTCGACTTCAGTCACAACGCTCCGGTCAGCGCCGAGCAACTGCGCCAGGTCGAGAGCATGGTCAACGCCGATATTCTCGCCAATGACGCCACCAGGTCTGCCGTCATGTCCTTCGACGAGGCTCTCAAGGGCGGGGCGATCGCGCTCTTTGGCGAGAAATACGGCGACGAGGTGCGGGTCCTTGACATTGGCTCGTCGCGCGAATTGTGCGGCGGCACCCACGTGGCGCGCACCGGCGACATCGGCTTGTTCAAGATCGTCTCCGAGGGCGGCGTCGCCGCCGGCATCCGGCGGGTCGAGGCGGTGACCGGCGAACGCTCTCTCGCCTGGCTGTTCGAGGTCGAGGAACGCTTCGCGTCCGCGGCGGCCGCGCTCAAGGCCCCGGCCGAAGAGGTCGGCGCCAGGATCGCGCAGTTGCTGGAGAATTCCCGCACGCTCGAACGCGAGCTCGGGCGCCTGAAATCCAGGCTTGCTTCGGCAAGCGGCGACGACCTCGCCGCGCAGGCCGCCGACGTCAAGGGCATCAAGGTGCTCGCTGCCGAAATCCCGGGAGCCGACGTCGCGGCGCTGCGCGAGACGGTCGATCGCCTCAAGGACCGCCTCAAGACCGCGGCGATCGTGCTGGCATCGGTCGATGGCGGCAAGGTGACCCTGATTGCCGGCGTAACCGCCGACGCGACCGGGCGCGTCAAGGCCGGCGAGCTCGTCAATTTCGTCGCCCGGCAAGTCGGCGGCAAGGGCGGTGGCCGGCCGGAGATGGCCCAGGCTGGTGGCACCGACCCGAGCACCCTGGGCGCGGCGCTCGCGGGAGTGCTCGAGTGGGTGAGCGCGCGCGCGTGAGCATGAGCGTGCCGCCTGCTGCCAGGCGGATGGGTGCGATTCTGGCGCTCGCATTGCTCGCCCATATTGCGTTAGGTGCGAGCCGCGTCGGCGTCACCCTGGCGGCGATCGAATTGGGCGCGCCGACCTTCGCGATCGGGGTGCTGCTCGCGCTCTATTCGTTTTTCCCAATGCTCTCGGCGGTCTTGGCCGGGCGCTGGATCGATCGCGACGGCACCCGGGTGCCGATGCTGCTGGGATTCACGCTGCTGGCGCTGGGGATTGCCGCGCCGGCGCTGGAATTGCAGGTGCGTGCGCTCTACGTCTCGGCGGTGATGGTCGGGATGGGCTTCCTGCTGATCCACCTCCCGCTGCAGAAGCTTACCGGCGAGGCGGTCGACGACCCCAGCGACATGGCCGGGCGCACGCGCAATTTCGGCTGGATCGCGATCGTCTATTCGATCTCCGGGTTCACCGGGCCGCTGGTCGCCGGCTATACGATCGAATACGGCGGTTTTCGCACTGCCTTCCTGATCTCTGCGGCAATTGCGGCGCTCGCCGGGGCGATGCTCTACCTGTTCTGGCGCTTCCCCCATCAGGCCAGGCAAGCGCCGATCGAACCTGAACTCAAGGCGAGCGCCTTTGCCTTGCTGGAAATTCCGGAACTGCGCCGGCTCTTCATCGCGGTAGTGATGCTTTCGTCGGCCTGGGACGTGCACCTCTTCCTGGTGCCGATCCACGGTGCCAAGATCGGCTTGTCGCCCTCCGAGATCGGCCAGGTGCTGGCGGCGTTCGGGGCGGCAACTTTCATCGTGCGGGTGGTGCTGCCGCTGCTTGTCAACCGGGTTAGCCAGTGGCGGATCATCAATTCGGCGTTGTGGATAGCGGTCGCGGTCTTCTTCGCCTACCCGCTGATGCGCTACGCCGGTGCGATGATGGCGTTGTCATTTGTCCTCGGGCTCGGGCTCGGCGGCGGCCAGCCGATGGTAATGTCGCTATTGCACCAGCATTCGCCGGAAGGCCGCATCGGAGAAGCCACCGGAGTGCGCCAGACCCTGATCGCGATGACCCAGACGGCATTGCCGGTCGCGTTTGGCAGCGTCGGCAGCTTCCTGGGTTTGCTGCTTGGCGGTCCGCTTACTTTCGCGCCGCTGTTCTGGGGTTTTGCCGGGCTGATCGGCTGGGGCGCGTGGTCGGGGCGCAAGGAACAAAAGGAAATTGGAGGGGAGTCGGAGAGATGAGCGAGAACAGCGCATTCGATGCCGAACTGGATGCCAGCGGTCTGAATTGTCCGCTGCCGATGCTGCGGGCCAAGAAGGCACTGGCCGGTCTCGCCAGCGGCCAGGTGCTGCGGATTATCGCGACCGATCCCGGCTCACCGCGCGACTTCGAGGTTTTTGCCAAGCAGACCGGGCACGAGTTGCTGCGGGTCGAGCGCGGCGAGAAGCGCTGGACCTTCTACCTCAAGCGCCGCTGAGGTGCGGCGCCCCGCGATTGTGGGCGCCGGCACTTGTCCAGCAAGGGCGGCGCGTGCCGGCCGGCACGCGCTGTTGGCAGGATTACGGCGTGGCCGCCAGCGGGTCGAACACCGCGTTCTTGGAGTAGGACATGCACAGCGGCGGCACGATAGTGCCGTGGTAGGTGCTCAGGTCGGGATTCGTGGCAACCTGGGCGGCGATCGCCGCCTGGAAATCGGGGACCAGTTCGACGTCGACCGCCGGGACCTCCACTTCCTGGGTCAGGAAGTAGGCGCTGGCCGCGGTGGCATTGGTGGTGAAGGGCACCGTCGGGTCACGGAATCCGCCGCAGAGCCGGACGGGGGCCACCGGTTTCCAGTTGAGCAGGTCGTTCTTGGCCACGTTCTTGCGTGCCGGGAAGTCAGCCGACTCCTTGTAGGCAGTCACGGTGGCGGCGGTAAGCAGGCCACCCTCGCCGGTCAATGCGACCGGCAGCTTGCCCTCCGTATATAGTTGGGTGGTGCTCAGCGTCCCTGGGATCAGGCTCTCGATTCCGGCCGCATAAGGCAGTTGGAAGAAGTCTTCCGGCTTGGCATAGACGTCACCGTACGATTTTTGGTAACCGACGAAGGTCATCGCGGTGAATACCGAAGCCCCAAGAACCGGGGTGTCCAAGCCGGCGAGGAAGGTGTCCGTCAGCGCATATGGGCCTGACATGTCGACCGCAGCCGTGATCGCGAACTCGATCGGGTAGTCCCGCTCCATCGTGCGCTGGGTCGCCATCGCGGCGTGTCCGCCCTGCGATTAACCGGCGAGGAAAAGCTTGCCGTTGGTTGCCACCGACTTCTTGGTCAGCGTGGTGCGTGCGGCGCGCAGCGCGTCGATACTAACCGCCGCGGTGTTCTCGGCATTGAGGTAGGGATGGTAGGTCGTCGACTCACCGTAGCCGAGATAGTCGGGCATCACTACCACGTAGCCATGAGCGGCAAAAAATGCCAATAGCAGCCCGGCTTCGCCGTTGGTGGGATTGGACATCGTGAACGCCTGGTACACCGTCGTGCCGTGGTGATAGAGCAGTACCGGGTATGGCCCCGGACAGTTGTCGCCGGAAGGAATCATCAGGCCGGCGCTGGCCTTGGTTGATCCGCCCTTGGGTCCGATAGTGTCGTACACCACTTTCTCAATCGCGACGTCGCAACTCGATGGTGCGCCGATCAACTGGTCCAGTCCCGGCATTTTCGCCACTGTGGCGTCGACCTCGGCCGCCGGAAATGCCACGGTCTCGGTGACGGCAACCACTGTGCCGCGCGACGGGTCGTCGCTGCCGCACGCGACCAGGACAGTTGTTATCGCTGCCAGGGCAATGCTGTATAAAGCGCGTTTCAGGATCATGGTAGCTCCTCGATTCTTGGTTCGCCCCGGAATGATAACTTTGCTGGTTCTTGCCGAGTGTTCCCCGAGGTCAAGAGATGATAAGCCTGCCGCAGGATCTTGGCGATGTTTTTAATGGGCCATGTGGGTAAGGCGCTTAAGCTGCTCCTCGAGCTTCGCCAGTGTTGCTTCAAACGCAACGAGCCGCGCGCGCTCCTGCTCGACCACCTCAGCGGGAGCGCGGGCCACGAAATTCTCGTTGCCCAGTTTTCCGTGAGCTTTGCCAATTTCTCCCTTGACCCGCGCGACTTCCTTCCCCAGCCGCTCGCGCTCGGCCGCGACGTCGATTTCGACCTTGAGCATCAGGCTCGAGGCGCCGACGATCTGCACCGGGGCGATCGAGCCTTGCGGCAGCGCATCGGCGATTTCGACCTCGGAGAGTTTCGCCAGCGCCGCGAGGTAGGGCGCGAAACCGGTCAGCTCGGCGCGCTCGCCCACCATCACCAGCGGCAGGCGCTGGGCTGGTGACACCTCCATTTCGCCGCGCAGCGCCCGGCAGGCGTCGACCAGTGCGCGCAGCCGGCCAACCCAGCCCTCGGCCTCGGCATCGATGCGTTCCGGTTGTGGGAGCGGGTACGGTTGCGTCATTACCGAGTAGCGGCCCGCGACGAGCGCCGCGGCCAGCTCGGCGCCGGCGAGTTCCTGCACCTGGCCCGGGCCGTAGCGCCTGGTGAGCGGAGCGACCCGCTGCCACAGTTCCTCGGTGATGAACGGGATGATCGGGTGTGCGAGCCGCAGCACCACTTCGAGGACGCCGAGCAGCGTGTGGCGGGTGGCGCGGATGCCGTCCTCGTGGCCGAGCTGGATCCGAACCTTGGCCAGTTCCAGGAACCAGTCGCAGTACTCGTTCCAGACGAATTCATAGATCGCGCGCGCCGCCAGGTCGAAGCGATACTCGTCGAAATGCCGGGCCACATCGCCCTCCAGGCGCTGCAGCAGCGACACGATCCAGCGCTCGGCTTCACCCAGGTGGGGGCGGTGGCGCACCATGTCGACGGCCTTGTCGCCGGAGAAGCCGCAGTCGTGCCCGTCGGTGTTCATCAGCACGAAGCGGGTCGCGTTCCAGAGCTTGTTGCAGAAGTTGCGGTAGCCCTCGCAGCGGCTGAGGTCGAAGTTGATGTCGCGCCCCGGCGTGGCCAGCGAGGCGAAGGTGAAGCGCAGCGGATCGGCCCCGTGGGGCGCGATGCCCTGCGGGAATTCCTTGCGGGTGCGGCGCGCGATCGCGTCGGCCTGCTTGGGATTCATCAGTCCTTGAGTGCGCTTGGTCACCAGCTCGTCGAGACCGATGCCGTCGATCAGGTCGATCGGGTCGAGCGTGTTGCCCTTGGATTTCGACATCTTCTGGCCTTCGGCGTCGCGCACCAGCGCGTGGACGTAGACCTCGCGAAACGGAATCAGGCCGTCGAAGGCCAGCGTCAT
>JAHYJF010000487.1 GCA_019428955.1 Burkholderiaceae bacterium | reverse complement strand
GCCGATCGGCGTTATGCTGTAATCGAGTTCTTCGAACAAATGGCTCATGGGAACGGGCCGCGAAGGGCCTTGCCGCCTTTCTCCAGATCCTGTCGGGGTGCAGCCTTATCCATGGTTTGCGAGAAAGATTCAACTATGGCCTGCCAACGGGCATCTTGGGGATGTCCCGGCTGATGTTGAAATTGGGATGAAGGGTGGCGTTGCTTCCCCTGAGCCGTAGGCTCGGGGCGTTCAAACCGAGAGGGAAGCAACACCATGAAGAAGACTACGACATCTGACCTGGCGCTGACCAGCCACACGGAGCTTGCATCGGCCGTCGATACGGCCTGGGGCGCGGTCGGGCAGAGCTTCGACCAGTTCTGCCTGATCGCGGGCGTCGCGGCGCTGAGCGAGATGCTGGAAGACGACGTGAATGCCCTGGCGGGGGACGCGCATGCCCGCAGCGCCGACAAGCCCGGATACCGCTGGGGCCGCACGAAGGGCCGTGTCGGCTTTCATGGCGGCAAGGTCGCGCTCGAGCGCCCCCGGGTCCGCTCGAAGAGCACGGGCAGGGAACTGCCGCTGCCCAGTTGGCAGGAGGCGGCCGAGGGCGGCTGGCTGGAGGAATGGGCGATGAGCCTGATGCTGATGAATGTCGCGACGCGCAAGTTCGGGCGCGCCGTGCGCCTGCCCGAGGCCGGCATCTCGGCGGCCGCTGGATCGGGGCTGTCGAAATCCGCAGTCTCGCGGCGGTTCAAGGCGCTGACCGAGGCGCGGCTGGCGGAATGGATGGCCTCGGATCTGTCGCAGCTCGACCTGCTGGTGATCCAGATCGACGGGCTGCACATGGACGAGAACCTGCTGATGATCGGCGCGGTCGGGGTCGATGCGGACGGCGGCAAGCATCCTCTCGGCGTGGTCGAGGGGGCCACCGAGAACGCCGCGACCGTGCAGGCCCTGCTCGACAACCTGATCGAGCGCGGGCTCGATCCCGAGATCTGCCGTCTGTTCATCGTCGATGGCGCCAAGGCCCTGACCAAGGCAATCCGCCGGACCTTCGGGGCCGATATCCCGATCCAGCGCTGTCAGGTCCACAAGGCACGCAACATCACCGACCGGATCGACCCCAAGCTCCATGCCGCTGTTCGCCGCACCCTGCGTCAGGCTTGGGAGACCGACGATGCCATCAAGGCCGAGCGTCTTCTGCGCAATCTGGCACGCCGTCTCGAACTCGAGGCGCCAGGGGTGTCGAAAAGCATCCTTGAAGGGCTCGACGAGATCCTGACCGTCACCCGCCTCGGCCTGCCGCTTGAACTTCGCCGGTCGTTGGCGTCAACGAACATCATCGAGTCGATGAACGCGGTGATCCGGCAGGTCTGCCGCAACGTGAAGCGCTGGCGCGACGCGCAGATGGCGCTGCGCTGGACCGCCGCCGGCATGATCGAGGCCGCCAAGGGCTTCCGCCGCCTCAAGGCCTGCAAGCAGTTGCCCATCCTCAAGGCCGCGCTCGAAAAGCACCGCAACCCGGAGACCGGCGCGCCGGTTGACCCGATGGCAGAGGCCGCATAACCATGCAATCCGCAGCGCCGCCCGTCGCGCTTTTCAACATCGAGCGGGACATTCCCTTTTTCCCCTAGTCCTTAATCTTTGGTTGACAGTGAGACATTCGTTTCTCTACGCTAAATGTTAATATAAGCCCGCGATATTCACCGGCCCTTTGACTTCGAGGCCAAAATGCTGCG
>JAHYJF010000486.1 GCA_019428955.1 Burkholderiaceae bacterium | reverse complement strand
TCGAGGCGGTTGCCGCCGGAACCGGGCCGGACCGGCTCCTAGTCACGCTCGGCTATGCCGGTTGGGGTCCGGGGCAACTCGAGCAAGAGATCGCCCACAACGCCTGGCTGACCGTCGAGGCGACGCCGGCACTGATCTTCGACACTCCGGCCGACGAACGGATCAAGGCCGCGTTCAGCCTGCTCGGGATCAACCCGGCGTTTCTGGCCCCCGCGGCCGGGCACGCATGAGCGCCTCTGGCGAAACCCTGCTCGCATTTGACTTTGGCACCCGTCGCATTGGCGTTGCGATCGGCAACACCATTACCGGTACTGGCCGGCCCCTGGCGATCGTGCCGGCCGAGCGCAACGACCTGAAGTTCGCCGGCATCGCCGCCCTGATCGAGGAGTGGCGCCCCGATCGGCTGGTCGTAGGCCGCCCGCTTCACCCCGACGGGGCCGAGCACGAGGGGACGGCGCGTGCCGAGCGCTTTGCACGCCAGCTCGAGGGCCGTTTCGCGCGACCGGTGATCATGGTCGACGAACGTTATTCCACCGTTGAAGCACGCCGTTCACTGGCCGCGGGAGATCCTGACGACGCCGAGGCCGCGGCCATTATCCTGAGACAATATCTCCATGACCAACAATCAATCGCTTGACGCCGAAGCCATCTACTCGGCACTGCGCGCCAAGGTGGCGGCAGGGCTTGTTCCGGGGCGCGCTGTCCACCTGGTCGGAGTGCACAGCGGCGGCGCCTGGATCGCCGAGCGCCTGCACCGCGACCTCGCTCTGTCCACCTCCCTGGGCACACTGTCATCTGCCTTCCACCGCGACGACTACGGCCGGCGCGGACTGCCCGCCGAGATGAAATCGACGGGCCTGCCCTTCGAGGTTGCCGGGGCCGACATCATCGTGGTCGATGACATCCTGTTCACCGGGCGGACCGTGCGGGCGGTGGTCAACGAGCTCTTCGACTACGGCCGCCCGGCGCGGGTCGAACTGGCCGTGCTCATCGATCGCGGCGGCCGCGAGTTGCCGATCGAAGCACGCTACTGCGGTGCCGTCGAAGAGCTGGGCCGGGACCACGATTTCGTGCTGCGCTGCGCCGATGACGGCACCTTTTCCCTGTCGCGTACCTGACTACCGGACCCAACCATGCCACTGCGACATCCGCAACTGAGGGCCGACGGCAAGCTGGCCCACCTGATCACGATCGAGGGGCTGCCGGCTGCCACGATCCATCGTATCCTCGACATCGCCGCGAGCTTCATCGGGGTGGGCGAGCGCGAGGTCAAGAAGGTCCCGCTGCTGCGCGGCAAGTCGGTGTTCAACCTGTTCTTCGAGAACTCGACGCGCACCCGCACCACCTTCGAGATCGCCGCCAAGCGCCTCTCGGCCGATGTGGTCAACCTCAACATCAATACTTCCTCGGCCAACAAGGGCGAGTCGCTGCTCGACACCATCGACAACCTCGCGGCGATGCACGCCGACCTGTTCGTGGTGCGCCACAGCCAGAGCGGGGCGCCGTTCCTGATTGCCGAGCACCTCAATCGCCACTACGAGGGGCGCATCCAGGTGGTCAACGCCGGCGACGGCGCGCACGGCCACCCGACCCAGGGGCTGCTCGACATGTACACCATCCGCCACTTCAAGAAGAGCTTCACGGAACTGCGGGTGGCGATCGTCGGCGATGTGCTGCACTCCCGGGTGGCGCGTTCCGACATCCACGCCCTCACCACGCTGGG
>JAHYJF010000485.1 GCA_019428955.1 Burkholderiaceae bacterium | reverse complement strand
GATCGTCAAGCCAGCGAGCATACTGGCGGGGAGCGCGCTCGGGACTGGTTGCCGGCAAACCGGTGCCATCGAGATTGACGAGGCGCCGCACCCGCTGGGGGCGAACGCCGGCGTAGAGCGTGGCGACGTTGCCGCCCATGCTGTGGCCGACCAGGTCGACGCCGCCTTCGGGGATCAAGGTATCGAGCAGCTGGTCCAGATCGGCGAGATAGTCGGGAAACCAGTAGCAATCGGCGCTCGTGCGGGATGAACCGCCGTAACCACGCCAGTCGGGCGCGAGCACGCGCCAGGTAGCAGGAAGCTCGTCGACCAGGAACTGGAACGATGCCGAGACGTCCATCCAGCCATGCAGCGCCACGATCGTGTGCGCCGGCGCAGCGCCCGCCTCCCAGCAGCGGACGTGCAGGCGCAGGCCGCGAATATCGATCAGCTGCGACGTGCTTTCACGCGTCGGGCAATAGCTTGGCACAATGGCGTCCAGTCATCGACAAAGTCGACATTATAGGGAGCACGCGATGGAACCTCGGCCAACGGACCAATACCGCGCCCTGCACGAGGGATTTCGCTGGCACGTGCCGGCACTGTTCAACATCTCCGCCGCCTGCGCCGGGCGCTGGGCGCGCCATCTCGATCGCACCGCGATCTTCTACGAAGACGACACCGGCGCGCGCTCGCTGACCACCTATCGACAACTCGACCGCGCCGCCAACCGTCTGGCGAACGCCCTGCGCGCGCTCGGCGTCCAGCGCGGGGATCGGGTCGCGGTAGTGCTCCCGCAGCGCCCCGAGGCGGCCGTGGCCGACCTCGCAATCCTGCGCCTGGGCGCGATCGCTATGCCGCTGTCGATCCTGTTCGGGCCCGACTCGCTGGCCTACCGGCTCGAGAATAGCGGCGCGCGGGCGGCGATCATCGATTCCCTGGCAGTCAATAATTGCCGCCAGGCACGCACCGCCGCCCTCGAGCATTTCATCGTGGTCCAGGCCCCCGGTGCCGCGACCGAGATCCGCCCTGACGAGATGGAATGGAACGCCCTGCTCGCGCCCGCGTCAGAGCGTTTCAGGACCGTGGCGACGGGGTCCGACGAGGCGGCATTCCTGGTCTACACCAGCGGCACCACCGGTCCGCCCAAGGGCGCCCTGATCCCGCACCGGACGCTGCTTGGCAACCTGCCCGGCTTTGTCGCCTCGCAGAACTGGTTCCCGCAACCCGACGACGTTTTCTGGTCTCCCGCGGACTGGGCCTGGACGGGCGGTTTGATGGACGCGTTGATGCCGTCACTGTATTTCGCCAAGCCGATCGTCGCCTATCGCGGACGCTTCGGCGCCGATATCGCCTATGACCTGCTGGCGCGCTACCGGGTCACCAACAGCTTTCTCTTCCCCACTGCGCTCAAGATGATGATGCGCGCCGATCCGCAACCGCGGCAACGCCACCAGCTAGTGCTGCGCGGCCTGATGAGCGCCGGCGAGTCGGTCGGCGAAACGCTCTTCGAGTGGTGCCAGGACGGCCTTGGCCTGAGCGTCAACGAGATGTACGGCCAGACCGAGGTCAACTACATCGTCGGCAATTCGGCGCTGCGCTGGCCGGCGAGGCCCGGTTCGATCGGGCGCCCCTACCCCGGCCACCGGGTGGCGGTGATCGACGACGACGGGGAGCCGGTGCGCGCGGGCGAGACCGGCGAAGTGGCGATCCACCGCTGCGATCGCCACGGCCATCCCGACCCGATATTCTTTCT
>JAHYJF010000087.1 GCA_019428955.1 Burkholderiaceae bacterium | reverse complement strand
CCGGGCGACCTGCACAACGCCGCGATCAACGACGCCGAACCGACCTCGGTCCCGCCTGGGACGATGTCGCGGCGGCCTGAGTAGCGGGGAAAGGAGGAGATCATGTTTATGGGAACCACACCCTTCATCACGGTCCGCGCTAGCCGACCGCTCGCCGAAATCGAGTTCTGCGCCTGGATTGGCCAGGCCGTGCCCGGCGACAGGCTGGAATACCACCGCGGCTTTCTGGCCCTCGACATCTTCCCGATGTTCGCCCGCCTGCCGGACCAGCAGCGGACGGAACTGACGCGGCTCGGATCCCGCGCCTTCTGGGCCGCCGAACGGGGCCTCGTGCATCTCGTCCAGGAACGGATCGGCACCGACCAATTCGCCTACATCGCCGTCGCCCGACCGAAGCCGAAGGCCGCAGCCGTCTCGCTGTCCGCGCTGCTGCTCGCTGAGCAAGAGGCTGCCTGTTGACCGCCCTCCAATCCCTTTTTGCCAATCATGGAGACCCTAAGATGCCGTTTCCCGCGAATTCCCCCACTGTCGATGATCTGCCGAGCCTCGGCCTGCAAGACATCGCCCGGCTGCCGATCGAACTGCTGGCCGTCCTGCAGCGCGATGTCGACGAGCGCCTCAAGCGCGACAAGGCCGCGAAGTCCCGCCTCGACGGGGCGCTGGAGGTCCGTTTTGCGACCCGCGCCGCCGAGGAACGCCAGTCGCAGGCCAAGGACACTGGCACGGTGCGCTTCGACGAGGGCGATTTCACCGTGGTCGCCGATCTGCCGAAGCGGGTCGATTGGGATCAGGACCGGCTCGCCGCCATGGTCGAGCGCATGCGCGCGGCCAAAGACGATCCCGCTCAGTATGTCGATATCGCCTACAAGGTGCCCGAGCGCAAATATGTCGCCTGGCCCGATGCAATCCGCGCCGGTTTCGAGCCCGCGCGCACGGTGCGCACCGGCACGCTGAAGATCGAAATCGTTCCGCAGGGGGGCGATCAATGAGCCTGCTCGCCCCGGTATCGGCCCCGTCGCACGACCTGCCCAGCCTGATCGACCGCGCCACCAGCATGCTCTCGGGCGCGAAGTCCGCGGCCGAAGTACTCGAGGCGCGCGAGGTGGCCGGACTGGCCTACGACGTGGCGAAACGCGCCGCCCGGCTGCAACGCGCCAAGAGCGCCCATGACGATCTCGTCGCTGCGGCGCATCGCGCTCAGGCCCATGCGCTCGAGATCGAGGCCCGCGCCAAGCGCCGGCTGGCGGACGAATACGATGCGGCGCAGGCACGGGGCGAGATAAAGCGCAACGGTGGCGACAGGAGCAGTGTTGAGGACCACAACACTGCTTCGGCAGCCGATCTTGGCATGCGCCGCGATGAAATTCACGAGGCCCGCCAGATCCGCGACGCCGAGGCGGCAGACCCCGGCATCGTGCGCCGTGCGCTTGATGATCGGTTGGAACGTGGCGAGGAACCGACGCGCGCGGCCCTGCGCAAGATGGTGGTCGATGCCGCGATGCGTGGGTTGCGCCCGCAGCGGCCCGCCAGCCGGCGCAACCCGCTCTATGTTCCTCCGACGCCCGAGCAGGCGGCGTGGCGGCATGTCACCGGCACGTTCCGCGCCTTTGCCGAGTGGGCTTCGGAAGGGAACCTCGCCCTTGCCCGCGGCGGCATGCGTCAGGCCCAGGATACCCCGTTTCACGACCTCGATGCCAACGCCATCGCCCAAGGGTCAGCAGCTTTCACAACAATCAAGGAGTGGTTTGATGCTCGATAGCCAATCAGCGGGTTTTGCCGAAGGTGTCTGGGAGGCTGCCTCTCAGCTCGGAAACAACGCCCCGAAAATCGCCGATGACATGATGCAGACAGCATTTCCGCTCACCTGTGCGCAGGCGCGGCAGGAGGGTGCGATGCGGATGCTTCGCACCGGGATCATCACCGAGGTCAAGCGCATCCTGCGCAACCAGAACGACGTTTTGGGGCAGTCGGATTTCTCTGCGATCAGCGAGACATTCGCGCCATTTGTCCAGGACCTGCGCTCGAAGTCCTACTTCGTGGAAAGCGCCGAGGAATACGTCGCGATCCCGGACCTCATCGCGGAACCCGACCTGCTCGACGATGCCCGTCGTTTCATGCGGCGCAAGGGCAAGGAATGCCTGAACGAAGCTGACCGTCTGGATGCGCTCTACGTAGCGGTAACCGCCGACGACGCTGATGCGCTGCAGGCGCGGCAGGGGGTGTCGGCATGACCGGTGCACTCCCCATCATCACCGCCGATCAGCGCATGGCCGAACAGCGCGGCATCAAGGGCGTCATCTTCGGCCCGTCCGGGATTGGCAAAACCACCTTGCTGTGGACGCTGTGGGCGACGACCACATTGTTCTTCGATCTCGAAGCCGGGGACCTGGCCATCGAGGGGCTGGCGATCGACGTGATCCGTCCGCGCACCTGGAAGGAATGCCGGGACTTCGCGGTGTTCATCGGCGGTCCGAACCCGGCGCTCCGTGCCGACCAGCCCTACAGCCAGGCGCATTGCGATGAGGTCCGCGGGCGGTTTGGCGATCCCGCCGCGCTCGACAAATACGACACGGTGTTCATCGACTCGATCACGGTCGCCGGGCGTCTGTGCTTCCAGTGGTGCAAGGGCCAACCCGAAGCAATGTCGGAGAAAACCGGCAAGCCGGATGTCCGGGGTGCTTACGGGCTCCATGGCCGCGAGATGATCGCCTGGCTCACGCATCTGCAGCACACACGCGGCAAGAACGTCTGGTTCGTCGGCATCCTCGATCAGAAGCTGGATGACTTCAACCGCAAGGTGTTCTCACCGCAGATCGACGGCTCCAAGACCGGGTTGGAACTGCCCGGGATCGTCGATCAGGTCATCACCATGATCGATGTGCCCGACGCGCAGGGTCAACCGCAGCGGGGCTTCGTCTGCCAGACGCTGAACCCCTGGGGCTATCCGGCCAAGGACCGCTCGGGGCGCCTCGCGCTGCTGGAGCCGCCGCATCTGGGCCAACTGATGGAGAAAATCCGCGGGCCCCTGATCCCCGTGGAACGACGCCTGACCTTTGCACCGCCACAGCTGCCCGCTCCATCGGCGGTCGGCGGCGCTGACCAATCCAATTCCCCCATCGCCGACTGAAAGGACAAATCCGATGACTGGTCTCTGGAACGACTTCAACTCCGCGCAAAGCAACAGCAACGTCATCCCGAAGGGCACGCTCGCCAAGGTGCGACTGACCATTCGCCCCGGCGGCTTCGATGATCCCTCCCAAGGTTGGACCGGCGGCTATGCCAAACGCGGCGCCACCGGAGCTGTCTATCTCGACGCCGAATATACCGTGGTCGAAGGGCCCTTTGCCAAACGCAAGATCTGGTCGCTGATCGGGCTTTACAGCCCGAAGGGCCCCGATTGGGCGAACGCCGGGCGTGGCCTGATCAAGGGCATCCTGAACTCGGCGCGCGGGCTCGATGACAAGGACAACTCGCCGCAAGCGCAGGCCAAACGCCGGATCGGCGGCTTTGCTGAACTGGACGGGATCGAATTCATCGCCCGGATGGACATCGGTTCCGACACCAACGGCGAGGACAAGAACGAGGTTCGCTCGGCCGTCACGCCCAGCCACCGCGATTATGCGCAGCTGATGGGGCAAGGATCGGCCGCTCAGATGCAGGGTTACGGCCAGCCCCCGGTAATGAGCGCGCCGCAGCAGGGCTACGCCGCCCCGGCTCAGGGCTACACCGCGCCCACGCCGCAACCGCAGACTCCGCAATCCCCTGCGGCCCCCGGTTTTTCCGGGCGCCCCAGCTGGGCCGAGTGAGGGACCGACCATGCGGCTCCGCCCCCGTCAGAAAACCTTCGTCGAGCGCAGCATTGCTGCGCTTGATGCCCACGGCAACACGCTGGGTATCGCGCCAACCGGCGCGGGAAAGACGATCATGCTGTCGGCGGTCACCGGGGAGGTGATCGGCGATAGCGCCGCCAAGGCCTGCGTGCTGGCGCATCGCGATGAATTGACCGACCAGAACCGGGGCAAGTTCGCCCGGGTCAATCCGGGCCTGACCACCTCGGTCATCGATGCCAGCGCCAAGTCATGGGCGGGTCAGGTGATCTTCGCCATGGTGCCGACCTTGGCGCGGATCGGCAATCTCGCCGCCATGCCGAAGCTCGATCTTCTGGTGATCGACGAGGCGCATCATGCGGTCGCCGAGAGCTACCGCCGCATCATCGACCATGTCCGCGCTGCCAACCCAGACGCCCGGATCTTCGGGGTCACCGCCACGCCGAACCGCGGCGATCGCAAGGGCCTGCGCGAGGTGTTCGACAATGTCGCCGATCAGGTGCGTCTGGGTGAGCTGATCGCCTCCGGCCATCTGGTGCCGCCCCGCACATTTGTCATCGATGTTGGCGTGCAGGACAAATTGCGCGCCGTGCGCAAAACGCTCGCGGATTTCGACATGAACGAGGTCGCGGGGATCATGGACCGCGCGCCTGTCACCGAGGAGGTGATCCACCACTGGAAGGACAAGGCAAGCGATCGCCAGACCGTCGTTTTCTGCTCCACCGTTGCCCATGCCGCGCATGTGACTGAGGCCTTCAACGCGGCCGACGTGCCTGCCGCGCTGATCCATGGCGATCTGACGGCCGACACCCGCAAGGCCATTCTTGCCGCCTATGCCGCCGGAAAGATTCGCGTCATCGTCAACGTGGCCGTGCTCATTGAGGGCTGGGACCATCCGCCGACATCCTGCGTCGTGTTGCTGCGCCCCAGCTCCTACAAATCCACCATGATCCAGATGGTCGGGCGCGGCCTGCGCACTATCGATCCGGAGGAACACCCCGGCGTCGTAAAGATCGATTGCATCGTGCTGGATTTCGGCACGTCGAGCCTGATCCACGGCACCCTGGAACAGGACGCCGACCTCGACGGCAAGACCGAGACCGGCGAGGCCCCGACCAAGGTCTGCCCGGCCTGTGGGGCGGATATCCCGCTGGCCTGCTCAGAATGCCCGCTTTGCGGCGAGGTGTTCGAGTGCGAGGAGGACCTGCGTTCACAAGAGGCGGATGATGGCACGCTGAGCGGCTTCATCATGACGGAGATCGATCTCTTGAAGCGGTCCAGCTTCGCCTGGATCGACCTCTTCGGGGCCGATGACGCGCTGATGGCCAACGGTTTCAATGCCTGGGGCGGCATCTTTTTTCTGGAAGGACGCTGGCACGCGGTTGGCGGCGCGAAAGGGCAGAGTCCGCGTTTGCTGGGCATCGGCGAACGGACCGTCTGCCTCGCACAGGCCGACGACTGGCTGAACGAGGTCGAGACCGACGAGAGCGCCTTCAAGACGCGCGGCTGGCTGAACCAGGCCGCCACGGAAAAACAGCTGCAATATCTGCCGCCCGCCTACCGGCAGAATTACGGCCTGACCCGCTATCACGCCTCGGCGCTAATGACCTTCACCTTCAACAAGCGGGCGATCCGTCAGCTGATCATGGCAACGACCCCCGACGCGCGGCGGGCCGCATGACCCATGTCGCGCAAATCACGTCCGCGCCCGCGCCGGCTGCGGATCGACCGCGCCCTGATCGCCTTTGGCATCCCCGCCCGCTGCTCTGCGCCGTCTGCACATCCCGCACACGGGGTTTTGGCTGGTTCGATCCCACCCGCCCGCGTTCGCAGCGCCGGCACCACTGGTTCTGCTCGATGCCCTGCCAAGGGCTCTTTGCACACAAAGCCAAGAAAGGACTGACCGTGACCGATTTCACCGAAGAAGAAACCGCGGCGCTGCCCGCCGTGATGCGCGCGCTTGCACCTGTGATGGATCAGATCGGCTGGGACCGCCCACTCTCCGGCCTCAGCGCCAACGACATGCAGCGGCTGATCGTCACCACCGTCGAGGCCTTCCGCGCCGAGATGCTGGCGATCGCCAGCAACACGGAGGTGCCGTTTTGACGCTGGATTTCAATCACAAACCCAAGTTCGCCGAGACGGTGAACGCCGCTGTCGACGCAGCACTTACCGCTGACAATGCCGCAGGCACCCCGCGCGAATATCTCGGCGGCTCTCGCCTTGGCCACGCCTGCGAACGGGCCCTGCAGTTCGAGTTCACCCATGCGCCGAAGGACGAGGGGCAAGAGTTCTCCGGGCAGCTATTGCGCATCTTCGCCATCGGCCATTCCCTCGAGGATCTGGCCGTGCAGTGGCTGCGCGGCGCGGGCTTTGATCTCTACGCCCGAAAGGGCAACCGCCCCGATGGCGGCCAGTTCGGTTTCTCCGTCGCCGGCGGCCGGGTGCGCGGCCATGTCGACGGTATCATCGCCAAAGGGCCTGAAGGTCTCGGACTGGTCGTTCCCGCGCTCTGGGAATGCAAGACCATGAACGCCAAAAACTGGCGTGCCTGCATCAAGGACGGGGTCACCATTTCGAAGCCGGTCTATGCCGCCCAGATCGCCCTCTACCAGGCCTACATGGAAGCCAGCGTGCCCGGCATCAGCGCCGCGCCAGCTGTGTTCACTGCCATCAACAAGGATACGGCCGAGATGCACCACGAGTTGGTGCCCTTCGATGCCGCCCTCGCACAGCGCATGTCCGACCGGGCGGTGCGTATCCTGCGGGCGACAGACGCGGGCGAATTGCTGCCCCGCATCGCCACCAGCCGCGACTTCTTTGAATGCCGCTTCTGCCCGTGGGCCGAACGCTGCTGGAGTGAGCGGCGTCCCGGAAACTCTCCAGTGGAGCGTTTCAGCCACGAACGGGCGGAGCCCTCGGCATGAGCGACGACAATATCATCCATTTCAATCCCTGGCAGGATTTCAACGACGCGCCCTCGATCGAGGATCCGTTCGGCGTCGAACCGGACCCTGCGCAGATCGAGACCTTCCTCGATGTCGTGTTCGGCTATTCCGACGGTCTGATCCCGGTCCGGGGTTTTGTCGACATGGGACAGGGCAAGGAGGGACGGCCCCACAATATCTGGATCGGCGCCGATGCCACCGCGCCGGGCAAGCTCGCGACATTTGCCAACTGGGCCTGGCGCGAAGGGGCGGCCGTCTATGTGATCCCCGGCACGGTCGCCGAGGTCGGACAGGCCAAATCCGCCGATGTGCTGCAGATGCAGGCACTGGTCGTCGATCTCGACGCGGGCGATATCCCCGCCAAGCTCGAGCATCTGCTGCACCATCTTGGCCAGCCCACCCTGATCATCGAGAGCGGCGGTCGTACCTCAGAGGGCGCCAGCAAGCTGCATGTCTGGTGGAAGATGACCGAACCCGCCGAGGGGGCGGCGCTGGCCGAGCTTTGTCGCCTGCGCGGCGAGATCGCGCTCAAGGTCGGCGGCGACACCCATTTCCGCTCCGCCCACCAGCCGATCCGGGTGGCAGGGTCGGTTTATCACAAGCACGGTCATCAGCGCCTGGTGCAGATCCGCGAGCAGCATGCCGTGGAAGTCGATCTCGACGAGTTCGCGGAACGGGTGGCGGAGATGCCGCCGATCCCGGGCGCAGGCATGACCAGCAGCGGGGCCGTCGCCCCCGGCAAGCCGTCGCTCGACGCCGTGCTGACCACGCCGATCCGGGAAGGCGATCAGGATGAGTGGAGCCGCTTCACCGGGGCCAGCGTCGCCATCGGGCATTTCCTGCGCATGGTGCATGAGGGCCGGATGTCGCCCGACGATGGCTGGGAGGCAATCCGGGGCTACAATGCCGCAGCCCTTCGCCCGAGCTGGCCAGAGGATCGCCTGAAAGCGGAATCCGAGCGGCTCTGGGCCAGGCATATCGAGAAGAACGGCCCGCCGCTGATCCGGCTCGACACATCGGCCGCGGCACGAAACCAGCCGGGGCCACTGTCGTCCTTCACGCTGGGCGCCTTGCTCGACGACCGGTCCCCCATGCCTGAGGACCTGATCGCCCCGCGCGTGCTGACGCCGGGCGGCCTGCTGGTGCTGGGCGGCGCCCCGAAGGTGGGCAAGAGCGATTTCCTGATCTCCTGGTTGGTGCACATGGCGGCCGGGATCCCGTTCCTCGGCTTCACCCCGCCGCGACCCCTGCGGGTTTTCTACCTGCAGGCGGAGATCCAGTACCACTACCTGCGCGAACGTCTGCAGCAGATCGCCCTGCCGCCGCTTGTGATTGCCGCCGCGCGCGCGACCTTTGTCGCCACCCCGAAGCTGAAGCTGCTTTTGAACGAGGATGGCATCGCCAAGATCACCGAGGCAATCCGCGTCGCTTTCCCTGATGCGCCGCCTGACATCCTTTGCATCGACCCGATCCGGAACCTCTTTGACGGCGGCCCCGAGGGCGGTGGTGAGAACGACAACGACGCGATGATGTTCTTTCTCAAGGATCGGGTGGAGGTGCTGCGCGAGGCGGTGAACCCGGGTGCGGGCGTGATCCTCGCCCACCACACTCGCAAGGCGGCCAAAAACCAGGTCAAGGACGATCCGTTCCTGGCGCTCTCAGGGGCCAGCGCGCTGCGCGGCTTCTACACCTCTGGCCTGATCATGCATCGCCCCGACGAAGACCGGAGCGAGCGCAGACTGGAGATCGAGTTGCGCAATGGTCCTGCGCTGCCCGCCATGATCATCGACAAGGTGCAGGGCGCATGGGTGCAAATCGATGCCCGGTATGAGCGGCTGGTCCGGCAGGAAACGGGCGCCAAACATGATGCCGAGCGGCTACGCAAACGAGACGTGATCCTTGGCATCCTGTTTGAGGAAGCGGTCGAAGGGCGCCTTTACACCTCCACACAGTTTGGCGATGCCTTTGAGAACAAGGCTGGGCTTGGCAGCAAATACACAATCCGAGACCGCTTGGCCGTCCTGTCGACCAAGGGACAGGTGAAGTTTCGTCGCGACGCGACCGAGTTCGACTACCCGAACGTACGATCCCGGTTTGGCTACCTCTGCGTCGAGGGTATGCGGTTTGGCCACGCGCCAGTGATCAACCCCGAGACAGGCGAGGTTCTCGGTGAAGGGGTGACAGTTCATCCCAGCCACTACAAATGCCCCCATTCCGGGGTCTGTCTCGAGGTCGAAAATCCCGCCGTCTGGGTCTACCCGGAGGGCGTCAATGACTGACTTTGACTTCATGTCGAGGCACTTCGACTTCGACTTGCCTTTGTCATATTTCAACGAAAACAATGGCTTACGGAAGTCGAAGTCGAAGTCGTCGGCCACGCCCCTTCGACTTCAAAAAAACGGTGAAATCCAAATGAAATCAATTGGATGCACCCAAAATAAGTCAAAGAGAATGAAGCCCCCATACTACGTATGGGGAGGCCAACCAGCAGGTTTGGCCTCTCTCCCCATCCGTATGGGTTATCCGCGTGCGCCTCCTATGGGCGGATCTGTCGGACGACGATGGCCAGTACCGCCAAGCACAATGCCACCGCCGCCCTCCACCAAAAACGAATCCCCCTCATTCAACGGAGACCCATCATGGCATCGACGACTCTGACTCTGACCGAGCCCCAGGCAAAGCCCCCATTGTCGGGCGCATCCCCGCGGCTCATGGCAACCATCGCCCTCGATCTCGGCACCACAACCGGCTGGGCGCTGCGCGGATACGACGGGCTGATCACCAGTGGCACCGCCAGCTTCCGCCCCGGACGTTTCGACGGTGGCGGCATGCGCTACCTGCGCTTCACCAACTGGCTGACCGAGATCGATCGCCTGTCTGGACCGATCTCGGCCATCTGGTTCGAAGAGGTGCGGCGCCATGCAGGCACCGACGCCGCCCACGTCTATGGCGGCCTGATGGCCAGCTTGACCAGTTGGGCCGAGCTGCGGGGCATCCCGTATCAAGGCGTCCCGGTCGGCACCATCAAGCGCCACGCCACAGGCAAGGGCAATGCCGACAAGGACGCGATGATCGCCGCTGCCCGGGCCCGTGGCTTCAACCCCGCCGACGACAACGAGGCTGACGCGATCGCGCTTCTGCTCTGGGCCATCGCAACGAACGGGGGTGTCGCATGAGGTGGCATCCCCACGGTTACGGCGGCCAGCGCCGCGACCCCGATCAGGTCAAGCGCGAGGGCTGGCACGAACAGGGCGTGCTGGCGGTGTCGGCCGACGATCAGCGTCTGACATGGCCGGAACGCGAACTGGTCCGCCAACTTGGCGAGAAGCTTTACGGGCGACGCCCGATGGGAAAGGAGGTCCGGCATGGCTGACCGCATCTGGACGGTCGAGTGCGTGGCCGATCATTTCGAGGAGGCGTTCCGCACCCTGCGCAAGCTGCCGCCGGTGAGGGCGCAAGGGTTCTTCAACGCCTGGCCGCAGATCGTCCGCACCACCCGCGAGATTGCCGCGATGGAACCCGAGCCGATGCGGGTCTGGCCATCGGCCGCTGCCATCACCCGGCTGGAGCAGACATCGGACTGGGTGCTGTGGATTGATGAGGCCGAGCGCAAGCTCGTCTGGTCGCGAGCGGCCCGTGTGCCGTGGAAGCAGATCAGCGGTGAGCTGGGCTGCGACCGCACCACCGCGTGGCGACGCTGGCAGCTGGCGCTGACCAAGATCGCGGCGCGACTGAATGCATGAGCGACTCCAATGTGTTGCAACACTTTTCCCTTCGACATCTGCAACAAGTTCGTGCTATTCTGAAGGCAAGATGGGGAGAGTGCGCCGGAAAGGCTCGCTCTCCCTTTTGCTTTGGCGCAGATGCCGTGGTGGACCCCAGAGTCCGGGCCGGACTCCAGATCGGGGTCCAAAGGGGTCGAAACGAAGTTGGCAGGCAGTTGACGAAGCGCGAGGGTGGAGAACGGTTTTCTGATCGACCGGTGACCGGGTGGGACTGAGCGGAAACTCTAACCATTTGTTTTCCGGTTCCTTTCCGGCAGAAAACGTATGCTGGGGGGCGAAGCGCGGCATATCGCCAGCGTCAGAGCCGTTTTTTTGGGAGTCCACCCCGTCCGGAGTCCACCCCCAAAACCAGAAATAACCACGCAATAACAGCAGTTTGGCCGGTGGATTCCGGGGTGGATACCCTGGACTCCGGAGTCCACCCTGGAAGCCACTGGACCCCGCATTGGCGGAGTCCACCGCCATCAATCAAACAGGATCACCAGATGACCCTCAGCTTCGCCCCGGAGCGCATTGAGCAATGGTCGCTCGCGCGCTTGCAGCCCTATGCCCGCAATGCCAAAACCCATGGCGCGGATCAGGTTGCGAAGATCGCCGCCAGCATGGCCGAGTTCGGTTGGACCGTGCCATGCCTCGTCGCCGAGGACGGCGAGTTGATTGCGGGTCACGGCCGGGTGCTGGCTGCGACGCAGCTGGGGCTGACCGAGGCCCCGGTGATCGTGCTTGGCCATCTGACCGAGGCGCAGCGCCGGGCCTATCGTATCGCAGATAATAAATTAACAGAATTAGGGACTTGGGATGACGCCCTGCTTTCGGCGGAACTGAACTACTTGCTGGCCGAAGATTTCGACCTGTCGCTGGCCGGCTTCTCCGACGGCGAGCTCGACAAGCTGCTGGCCTTCGTGCCGGAGGGGGACGGCGAAGAAGGTGGCGCCGGGGGCTCCGTGCCGCCGGTGACCATCCCCGAACCCCCGCGCAATCCGGCCTCGCGGACCGGCGATCTCTGGATCCTCGGGGACCACCGTCTGCTCTGCGGTGACAGCACCAGCGCCGCCGACGTGCACCGCCTGATGAACGGCGAGCGGGCGATCCTGTTCGCGACCGACCCGCCCTACCTGGTGGATTACGACGGCTCAAACCATCCGACCCGAAACAAGGATTGGAGCCAGAGCTACGGCACCACCTGGGACGACAGCAGCCAGGGCGCCGAGATCTACGACGGTTTCATCGCCGCCGCGGTGGCGGAGGCGATCACCGAGGACGCGGCCTGGTATTGCTGGCACGCCTCGCGCCGCCAGGCGATGCTGGAGGCCTGCTGGGAAAAGGCCGGGGCCTTCGTGCACCAGCAAATCATCTGGGTGAAGGACCGCGGGGTGCTGACCAGGTCGCACTACCTCTGGAAGCACGAGCCGTGCTTCATGGGTTGGCGCCGCCCGAACCGGCCGCCGAAGGTGGCCGAGGAAACGCTGCCCTCGACATGGGCGCTGCCGAGCTTCGCCAAGGACGACCGGCCCGACCACCCGACGCCGAAACCGCTCGACGCCTTCGGCATCCCGATGCGCCAGCACGTCACGCGGGGCGGGCTCTGCTACGAGCCCTTCTCGGGCTCCGGTTCACAGATCATG
>JAHYJF010000484.1 GCA_019428955.1 Burkholderiaceae bacterium | reverse complement strand
GGCTATATCGCGCTGGCACTGCTGCTGTTTCGCATCGTCTGGGGATTCGTAGGCCCCGAGCACGCGCGGTTTCGCAGCTTTGTGCGCGGACCCCGTGCGATCTTTGCCTATGTGCGCTCGATGCTGCGCCCGCCGCACCATTTCCACGCCGGCCACAATCCGCTCGGCGCTCTGGTGGTGATCCTGATGCTCGCGCTGTTGCTCGTCCAGGCGGTCTCGGGGCTGTTCGCCAACAATGATATTGCCACCGAGGGTCCGCTGGCGCGTTTCATCAGCAAGGCTGCTTCGGACGCCATCACCGGGCTGCACGACCGCAACGGTTGGCTGATCAACGGGTTGATTGCGCTGCACATCGGCGCGGTCTTCGGCTACCTGCTGAGGTTCCGCGACAACCTGATCAGCCCGATGGTGACCAGCACCAAGACCCTGCCGGTGGGCGAGAGCGCCACCGGGATCAGTGGTCACCGGCTCGGGCTGGCGCTAGCGGTGCTGGCGGTGTCCGCACTTGGCGCCTGGCTGGTGTTCGCAGCACCACGCTGGATTGCACCGCTGCCTTATTGGCGAGTGAGCGCCCGGCGGAGTCGGTAACGACGGCGCCAATGGCGCCGTCGTTACCGCGCCGGTGGAATTGCTATCTGGGCCGGAACTCGTCGTGGCAGGTCTTGCAGGTCTTGGCGGCGGCGCCGAACGCGACCTTGATCTGGTCCTTCTTGTAGGGCTTGTCACCCTTGACCTGGGCGGCCATGTTGCCCAGGTGCCAGCTCTGGGCTTTCATGACGCCCTGACGGTACTGGATGGAGCGCTCGGCAGAGCTTTGCGCGTAGGCACCAAGCGACAGGCTTGCCAGCAGCGTCGACGCGGCAATGATCCTGAATTTCCCGTTCATGGAGGTCTTCGGAAGTGGTGTTGCGTAGTGATACTTGGGGCGCCGGAATTATTCGCCACTTCCAAACCCCGGCGGCTAATCTGCCCTGTCGAATCATGGGTACTGCCGTGGTGGCAGCGCTCAGAGCAGTCTGGACAGCACCATCGCGACCGTGAGCAGGACACCGTGTGCCCTTGCCGCGGCGATGGTCATCGGCAGCGCCGGGGCGAGTTGCGCCGGGTCGCTCGCGTGGGCAAGGAGAATTTTCGTCGCCTGGAAGGTCAGTACCGCGGGCCCCAGGGCAATGAGTGTCGGCCAGGGAAGCACGCCATTGGCGACGGCGCCCGCCAGCCACAGGTAGCCGGCGCAAGCGAGCAGCGGATAGCCCCAGCGCGCCTGCTCCGTTGGCAGGCGCACTACCCAATGGCGCTTGCCCGCTGCCGCGTCCGCGGCGCGATCCGGAAACTGGTTGATATAGAGAATGCAGACGACCAGCAAGGCAAAACTCAGGCCTGCTTCCAAGGGCAGGGCAGCAAATTCGGCGCGCTGCACGAAGTCGGCCCCGGCCGCGACGATCAGAAAGCCGACCAGCAAACAGGTTTCGCCCAAGCCGCGGCTATTGAGTGCAATCGGCGGCGCCGAATAGGCCCAGCCAATCAGGAGTCCGGTCGCCCCGATCAGCAACAGGCCGGCGTCCGACTCCGCCGTCAGCCACAGCCCGGCGATCATCGTCGCCACCAGCAGGGCGACGCCGTAGGCCAGCGTCTGGGCGGGGGTCAGAATGCCGTTTTGGATGAAGCGGCTGCCGCCGGTATAGGGGTAGATTCGCTCTGAATTGGCGCCATCGGTGCCGCTTTGGGCGTCGTAGTAGTC
>JAHYJF010000483.1 GCA_019428955.1 Burkholderiaceae bacterium | reverse complement strand
GCATGGATCAGCACCCCCTCGGGGTCGTTCAGCACCACGCCCGCAATCCCCATCTCATGCGCCAACTGCCAGACAAAGGGCCGAAACCCCACGCCCTGCACCTGCCCGCGCACCCGGATTTCCCAGCCCGACGCGCCGTCATTTTGAGAGGTCAATTGCCTTGGCATAAGTATCCTCGGGGGTGCGGGGGCAGACGGCCCCCGCAACTTTCGGCCCAAGGCGCATTCCATGCAAGACCAAAGGCCGCCCGCCCCTGCCGTGCTTTGGCCGACCCAATGGCGCCGATCCGGCGGCGGCGGCTCAGCCCTCGCCGCGCGCGGCCAGCTTGCCGCCAAAGAAGGCGCGCCGGCTGGGGCAGGCAACGTGGTCAGCCTCAGCCGAAGGTGGGGTCAGCGCCTCGGCAAGGCGCAGCCGCGCCTCGGCGCGGGCCTGCGGCTGCGAGCGGAACACCGCCATCGGCGAGTGCAACGAGGCGGCCCAAAAGGCGCCCTGCGCCGCGTCGCCCGCATAGCGAAAGACGCGCTCGCCCGCGGGCAGTGCGAAGGCGCGCGCACTGCCGTAGCGCGCGGGGTCAAGCGGCTCGACCACCTCGGGCAGCGCCACAAGGTTCATGAACCACGGCGTGATCAGCACCCCCAGCAACATGCCCCCGGCCAGCGGCGCAAAGCCATGCGCCTCGATCACCAGTGCCGGATTGTAAAGCGGCAGCTCGCGCATCACCGCGTTGGCCATCTGATGTGCAGCCACCAGGGCCTCGACGCGGGGGTGCAGGCTCATGCCGGGGTGCCTTCCAGATGCCGGGTGATTTCGGCGTAAAGGCGCAAAAGCTCTGCGGCCTCATCGTCGCTCAGCCGCGCCACGGCGTGGCGCTGCGCCTGCACCGCCACCCAGTCGCCCACCGCCACCGCATCTTCCAGAAACAGCAGCGAAATCTCGAAGCGGGCGCCCTCACGCTCAACCTCGGCGCCGCCGGGCGTCAGGCGGACCACGCGGGCGGGTGAGACAAAGCACATGCCGCTACGCCGCCGCTTGCGGCAGCGGCCGCGCCGCCACGCCCCATGCCGCAAGCCGCCGTGTCAGCACGGCGTAGGCGCGCTCGGCGGCCTCCTGCCCGGTCGCGGTCATCTCCAGCCCAAGCTCCATCGCCTCTGGCTCAATCGCGATCAGCGCCATTCGCGAAGGCATCTCGCCCAGCAGCAGCACCGCGCCCAGCAGGTCGGAAAGCCCGATCTGATGCGGCGAAACCCGGCTTTGAAAGAACACCGGCACGCCTTCGCCCACAATCTCGCGCACGGTTCCGGGCACCGCGTCAAGGCGCGCGCAATCGACGATGATCAGCGCATCGGCGCCGCAGACGCGGTCCAGAAGGTCCATGCCGGCGGTGCCGCCGTCGATCACCTCAACCCCTTCGGGCAAGGCGCATCTGGCTGCGAGGCGGTTCACCACATGCACACCAACCCCTTCATCTTGCAACAATATATTGCCGATGCCCAGCACCAGAACGCGCATCAGAACGCCTTCACTTGCACGATCGGGCGGTTTTCCGGGTCGGTCATGTGAATGGCGCAGGAAATGCAGGGGTCGAAACTGTGCACGGTGCGCAGCACCTCCAGCGGCAGTTCCGGGTCGGCCACAGGGGTGTCGATCAGCGATGCCTCATATGGCCCCGGTCTGCCCTGTTCATCGCGCGGCCCGGCGTTGAAGGTTGAGGGCACGACACATTGGTAATTCTTGATCTTG
>JAHYJF010000086.1 GCA_019428955.1 Burkholderiaceae bacterium | reverse complement strand
GGCGGTCCGCTGCTGTGGTACGTCGCGGAGCAGTTGCGCGGCGCCGGGGCCGAGGTCGCGGCAGTGCTCAGCTTCACCCCCTTGGCATCGTACCTGCGCCACGCCGGGGCGGCGCTCCGCGCCTGGCGCAACGCGGCCGACCTCACCAAGGGCGCCCGCTGGATGGCGGGCATGCATCTGGGCGAGTGCCGGGTGCGCCACGGCGTGCGCCTCACAGGCATAACCGGCAGCGCCCCGCAACTCCAGTTGCACTATGAGGCCGGCGGCACGAGTCACGTCGCTCAGGCGGCGACGGTGCTGCTGCACGCCGACGTGATTCCCAACACCCAGGCGAGCAAGTCGCTGGCCCTCGGGCACATCTGGGATCCGCTCCGGCACTGCTGGCAGCCGCAAATCGACGCCTGGGGAGTAAGCAGTTGCCCGGCGATCCTGGTCGCCGGCGACGGCGCCGGCATCGCCGGCGCCAGGGACGCAGCGCGCGGCGGGACCCTGGTGGCGCTGGGGTTGGCAGCGCGGCTGGGTCGGATCAGCCTTGACCAGCGTGATGCCCGGGCGGCGCCGCTGCTGGCGCAGCGCGCCCACGAGCGCAAGTTGCGGGCCTACTTCGACCGGCTCTTCGCGCCGCCGCCGTGGGTCATGGTCCCGGCGGACGACGCCACCGTGGTGTGCCGTTGCGAGGTTGTCACTGCCGACGAGGTTCGCGCCGCGGCGCGACTGGGTGCGCACGGGCCGAACCAGGTCAAGGCCTACGTCCGTGCCGGCATGGGCGCCTGCCAGGGAAGGATGTGCGCCCATACGGTCGCCGCAGTCATCGCCGACGAATTGGGCATTCCCGCCGAGCAAGTGCCAACCCAGCGGGTGCGGCCACCACTCAAGCCGGTGCACCTCGGCGACCTGGCGGCGATGGACCTCGGCGCCGACGGCTGGACCGGGCGCTCGGCCAACGAAACCCTGCTCCACGCTCCCTGTGTCGAGCCGACCGCCGCCGACCGGGCCAAGCTACACTAGGGGTGCCTACCGCCACCACCGAAGATCCAACGATGACCGACACCGCCCTGCTGCTGATCGACCTCCAGAACGACTATTGCAAGGGCGGCAGCGCGCCGCTGGTGGGCAGCGCCGAAGCCGTGGCGCAGGCCGCCGCGTTGCTCGGCGCCGCGCGTACTGCCGGGTTGCCCATATTCCACGTCCAGCACTTGTCGGTGCGTCCGGGGGCGACCTTCTTCGTGCCTGGTACGGCGGGAGTCGAGATTCACGCGGCCGTCGCGCCGCGCGCGGGCGAAGCGCTGGTCGAGAAGAATTTCCCCAACTCGTTTCGCGCCACGACCCTGCTCGAAAGCCTGCAGGCCAAGGGCATCAAGCACCTGATCGTCGCCGGCATGATGACCCACATGTGCGTTGATTCATCGGTGCGCGCCGCCTTCGACCACGGGTTCAAGGTGACCCTGGCGCACGATGCCTGCGCCACCAAGGACCTGGCGCGCGGCACTACGAGCGTGCCGGCGGGCACCGTCCACGACGCCTTCATCGCGGCGCTCCACGGCCTGTTCTGCGACGCGCGCACCAGCGCCGAGATCGTCGCGACGCTGGCCAAGCCGGCCTGACCTCGGGGCGAACTGAGCGCGGGGCGGTCAGTCGCCCTGCTTGATCTCGATCCTGGAGGCCCTCAGCACCCCTTCGGGGTCCACCACGCCACTGGCTTTGACTTCGAGGTTGTTGGCGAGGTTGGCAACCGACCCGCCCTCGAAGCTGGTCGATGCCGAGTAACGGATCGGGCGGCCGTTCAGGATGAAGGTGCCAAGCGCCTTATCGAGGTTGGCGACGTAGCCTTCCAGTTCGAGATTATCGCCCGTGCGGCGCTGTCGTCGAAGTGAATCCCGTTGACGATGACGCTGCCCTTGGTCATCACGCCCTCAACGTAGGCTACCTGGATGCCGGTACCGTCAGTTCCGCCACCGCAACTGGTAATGGTGGCGACGATCGCCAGCATTACCGCAGACAGTGACGCTCGACGCTTACTCCAACTCATTTCCTGGCTCCTGCATCAGCATCGAGGTCGTGCTCAAAGTAGAAGATTCCCAGGCCGGCTCGAATCCGTCCTTCCCCGTCTGCCTGGGGATTGGCGTCGCGGTTGTGTTGCGCCATCCAGGCGTCGAGCGCCTCGATCACTTCCTGCGCGTGACGCGCCGCCAAGGGCCGCAATTCGGCCACTGCGGCGACGGGGAGGTTGTCGTACATCACCTTGCGCTGGAAACGCGGCGTGTTCGGTTCCTCGATGTTGTGGTCGATGGTGTCGATCAGGAACGAGACGTCCGACCCCATGATTGCCAGCTTGCCGAGGTCGCTGTGGCGCGGCATGTAGACCCGGGCGAGCAGGTGGATGTTTCCTTCTTCGTCCTGCTCAACGGTTCCTACCCGCTTGAGTTCATCGAGCACGGCGCGCGGCGGGACATCGCCGCTGTAGCGGCGCACCACCTCGCTGAAGCTCACCTTGCCCTCGAAAGGCAACGCCGGCAGAGTCCCGTCCGCACCGCTCAATTCCTTGTCCCGCACCCATCCTGCGACCACGCGCGCCGCCCGATTGTGATTTTCGCTGGCGCCAACATCGGTCGAGGTCGTGGCACTCAACAAGCGCTGGACATCCTTGCGCGTGAGACCGGTCAGGACCGAGACTCGTGAGATCGACGGCTTGCGTCCGGGCAGCGCGAAGTCCTCGCGGGCGACCTCGACGTAGGCCTGCTTGGCCAGGTCGCTGAAGGTGTGAAACGACACTCCATGGCGCAACAGCACCTTCACCAGCGCGTTCAGAATCCGCAGCGTGGCACTGTGGACAGCCTCGTTGAGCCGCGACCTGGGAGATGATGATTCCATGATTGGGATATTAATCCCAACTGCGCTGCTTGCATAACATCGTAGTCGTGGCGTGGTGGAGTTGGTCACAAGAGCCGCGAGATGGCGGCCCGCCTCACCCAGGTCACGCGGGTCAGGCACTACGCCGAACGCCGCGCGCCACCCAGTGGATGGCGACGGCGCGCGACGAGCCCCGAGCGCGAAGTGGTGGGTGCGAGTGTCCCGGAGCGACATCACCCGCACCACTTGGACCTAGTAGGTCGGCCCGGCCAGATAGGCTGCCAGGTCGATCAAGTCCTGAGCGGAGTACTTGCCGAGGTAGGTATTCATCCCGCCCGCGCTGGTGAACGCGCTGGTAAGCAGGCCCGGATCATTGGCGGCACGCCTGGCGGGCGCGTCGGGTGGATTACCGTGACATGCCGAGCACGCCAAGGAGACTCCCGCCGGGGCGGTGCTGTAGAGCGCCTTGCCATGGACCGGGTCCGGCGTCGGAGTCGACGGCGGCGGGGGCGGCGTCACCGATCGGGGCCGGTACCGGCGCGGGACTAAGGCTGCCGCGCGCGCCCCTGATCTCGATCTCGCTGGCAATCAGCGTCTCGCCCTGCATCGTGCCCCTCGATCTCGGCATAGACGCCGTCGTGCAAGTCGCTGGCGCTGCCGTTCTCAATGCGCGCTCCCGAGGCGTCGACCGGATGGCCGTTGAGCGTGAAGCTGGCGAGGCTGACGAAATTCCGGATCACGCCGTAGAACTCGCGGCTGCCATCAGCTTGATCATCATCGTGGTACTGGGTGTGCCAGGCAGTGGCTTGAACTCGACCCTGGTCGCAACCAGGACGGTGCCGTTGCCGTCGGTGCCCAAATTGAACCAACGGCCAGAGAATACATGAAAACCCTGGCAGTGCCGCGTACCGGCCAAGCGACGAGTCGACGAGCGGCTGGTCAAGCCCGACCGACGGCATTTCGGCAGATCTCGGAGTGATCCTGCCCCGCGAGCCAGGACCGCGCAGCGCGGTGTATACCAAAACTATTCACCACCCAAACCCACAAGCGCCTGATTAATAAGCAGTTCTCTCCGAACGTCCAGCCGGGGCGCTCCAAAAAGATGTACTTCCACCCTCCTTTCCAGCCCGCCACCACCTTTCGCCGGCAGCCGTCAAGTGTCGCTAAGGTGTTGATTATCCGGTACAAATCCGCGTTGGGGCAAGTTTATTGCTGGGCTGGCACGGCAATTGCTTGTCATAGGGTGAAGGCAGTAAACGTTACTGGGGAAAGAAAATGAAACGCGATAACAGCCAGCAGACCAGCGTCCTGATCGTCGATGACGAAGAAGTTGTGCGCTTGAGCCACGCGCGGGTTCTGTCCAACCCTTGGTGCCGGGTCGAGACCGCCGGGAATGGCGCGGAGGCGCTGCGGGCGCTGGAACGGGAGAGTTTTGACGTCGTGCTCCTCGATCTGCGCATGCCGGAAATGGGTGGTCTCGAGGTGTTGCGGCTGATCAAGGAGCGCTGGCCCGAGAGTGAGGTCGTGATCATTACCGGCTACGCCTCGATCGATACCGCCAAGGAAGCGGTTCGGCTCGGCGCCTACGACTACCTCGCCAAGCCGCTCGATCCCGACCAGGTGATCACGGCAACCCACTGCGCGGTCCGCCAGAAGCGCTGGACCATGCACCTTGAACCACCCGATACGGTGGCGCGTCCCGGCACTTCACGCCCTGAAGCGCGCCTGCTGTCCAACTGACCAACGAAATTGCATTCCGAAATTCAGACCAATCTCTAAGAGGAGTAAATCATGGAAGCCCTTAAAAAAGTTCTGGTCGTTGACGACGATCCAGTGGTGGCCAGCAGTTTTGACCGGGTTCTCTCCGGCAAGGGCTACGCGGTGATCAAGGCCGCGAGCGGCGCCGAGGCCCTCAGGAAACTGAATGCCGAACACTACGACCTGGTCTTCACCGACATCCGCATGCCAGGCATGAGCGGAATTGAAGTGGCCGAGCGCGTCAAGGCGAGCCAACCGTGGCTGCCGGTGGTGATCGTGACCGGCTTCGGTTCCGAGGAAAACGAGGCCCGGGCCAGCGCGGCCGGCGTCTCAGCCTTCCTCCACAAGCCGCTTTCACCTGAGATGATCGAAGACTCAGCCGAGGAGGCGCTGCGTGTTACCGAGGTTAAGACGGCACCGGCAGTGGCGCCGGTGGTGACCCCGATCGCACCGGTAACCGAGCCGGCGCCGGAGCGCGAGGAACGCAAGTCACGCGGATTCCTGGCCAACGTCGTGCTCTTCCTGGCCTCGCCCTTCATCGGGCTGGGCTACCTGCTGGCACTGCCCTTCGTCGGGTTCGGCATGATCGCGATGCTGGTGGGCAAGGCGCTGGCGGCCAACCCGAAGGCGCAAAGGGTCGGAAGGCTCGTCAAGAACTCCGCGCTGTTCCTGGCCTCACCCTTCATCGGACTCGCCTACATCCTCGCGCTGCCCTTCGTCGGCATGGCGATGATCGCCAAGATCGCCGGCACGGCGATCGGTGCCAGGCACCCCAAAGTCGCCGGTGCGGCGAAGTTGGTGGCGGCCCCCTTCATCGGACTGGCCTTCATCGTCCTCCTGCCCTTCGTGGGGCTGGTGGCGATCGCCAGAATGGCCGTCAGGGCAAGCTTCAAGAAGCCCGCCGCGGCCTGAGCTGATCAGCGGCATCGGGCGGGAACGCCCGGCGCCGCTCGGCACATCACCACGGCGCGCCCTGCGGGGCGCGCCTTTTTTTGCGCTTCGCAGTGAAGCCGCCAGGGGCGCAATATTGAGGCATCATCGGGCTGTTTCCCGTTCGCTCCGCAGCTGCCAGTCGGATGGGCCAATCCAACCGGACGAAATCGATGAAGCGCACCCCCATGTCCAAGCCCCGTGCCGTGGTGCTCGCGGTACTGCTGATCGGCCTGTTGTGGACCGCGGCCAACGGCTACAAGACCCGCCAGGGAATCACCCGCTACTGCCAGGAATCGGTAGTCGGGATCAGTCTGTCACAGGCCGAGGCAATCGCGCGGGAGCTCGGTTATCGCTTCGAACCAGACGCTGGCAGTATCTTCAAACCCGGCCGCCTGGTAGTGATCGCCAGCGGTGCAATGGGCCGTCTCGCGTGCCAAATCGAACACGACGGCGAGCGCGTCACCGGGGCCGAGCTGGTGAAGAGGTCCTGACCGGCATTCCGGATCAGAACCCGCTAGCCTGCCGGCGGCAGCGACAGCAGCTGGCGCGCTTCGGCGACGCTCGCCGGGTGGCGGTCGTAGTTGGGGCACAGCGCGGCCACCTGTTCGACCAGCGCAGCATTCGACGACGCGAGGTGATCCTTGTCGCGCCGGATGTTGTCCTCGAGACCGGTGCGGCAATGGCCGCCCAATTCGAGTGACCAGTGCGCCAGCTTCAGCTGCCCCGATCCGATTCCAGCACCGGTCCAGGTCGCGTCCGGCGCCAGCCGCCGCAGGGTGCGCACGTAGAACTCGAACGTCTCCCGGTCGACCGGCATCGCGTTCTTCACGCCCATCACGAATTGCGCGTGCAGTGGGCCCCTGATGCGGCCGTCCTGCGCCATCTTGACGGCCTGGAAGATCATCGACAGGTCGAAGGCTTCGACCTCAGGCTTGACGTCGTACTTGATCATCTCCGCGGCGAGCCAGTCGACCAGCTCGGGAGAGTTCTCGTAGATGCGGGTCGGGAAGTTGCACGATCCGGTCGCCAGCGACGCCATGTCAGGGCGCAGTGGCAGCATGGCGCCGCGCTCATGCCCGGTGCCGGACCGGCCCCCGGTCGAGAACTGGATGATGATTCCAGGGCAGTGCTGGCGCAGCCCCTCCTGCACCCGCGCAAAGCGCTCCGGGTCCGAGCTGGTGGTGCCATCCGCGTTACGCACGTGCAGATGAACCAGGGTCGCCCCCGCCTCAAAGGCCTGCTGGGTCGACTCGACCTGCTCGGCAGCGCTGATCGGCACCGCCGGATTGTCCTTCTTCTGTGGCACCGAACCGGTGATGGCAACGCTGATGATGCAAGGTGTGGTCATGGCGGACTCCTGACGGGCCCAGCGGGGCCCAGGTCAGCGCCTGGCCACGCCGTCAATCGCTCCTGGAGCCTTGTATACCACAGGCCAGCGGCTCCCGCCGGGGCCAAACCAAGCACGGAAACGCACAACGATTTAGCATTATCATTTTGCCCCCCGCCGGCTGTCGAAATTGTTGCCGGCCAAAGCGGCCCAATCACTGCGGAGAAACAAATGCCAGCCCTGCTCCCGAACGTCGATCCCGACGGCCTGCTCGAATACTCGGTGGTCTACACCGACCGCTCGCTCAACCACATGTCGCAGCGCTTCCAGGGCGTGATGAAGGACATCTCGGCCATGCTCAAGGAGGTCTATCACGCGCGCTCGGCGATCGTGGTTCCGGGCAGCGGCACCTTCGGGATGGAGGCGATCGCGCGCCAGTTCGCGACCGGCAAGAAGGTGCTGGTGATCCGCAACGGCTTTTTCAGCTTCCGCTGGACCCAGATCTTCGAGATGGGCCAGATCCCGGCGCAGTCGACCGTCATCAAGGCGCGCCGCAGCGGCGAGGGTGCGCAAGCCCCGTTCGCGCCGCCGCCGCTGGCCGAGGTCGTGGCCGCGATCAGTGCCCAGCGCCCCGACCTGGTCTTCGCGCCCCACGTCGACACCTCGTCGGGGATGCTGCTGCCGCATGACTACCTGCGCTCGGTCGCCAACGCGGTGCACGCCGTCGGCGGCATGCTGGTCATCGATTGCGTGGCCTCGGGTGCGATCTGGATCGATATGTCTGATGTCGGGGTCGACGTGCTGGTCACTGCTCCACAGAAGGGCTGGAGCGGTTCGCCCGGCTGCGCCCTGGTGATGCTGAGCGAACTGGCCCGCGAGCGGATCGACTCGACCACCAGCACCAGCTTCGCCTGCGACCTGAAGAAGTGGCTGCAGATCATGGAAACCTACGAAGGGGGCGGCCATGCCTACCATGCCACCCCGCCCACCGACGCGCTCACCAGCCTGCGCGAGGTGATGCAGGAAGCCCGCGCGATCGGCTTCGAGAAGCTGCGCGCAGCGCAGCAGGAACTGGGCGAGCGGGTGCGCAAGGCGCTCGAAGCCCGCGGCTATCCAAGCGTCGCCGCACAAGGGTTCCAGGCTCCCGGGGTGGTGGTCAGCTACACCACCGACCCGGACATCCAGTCGGGCCGGAAATTCGTCAATCTCGGGCTGCAGATCGCCGCCGGGGTACCGCTGCAATGCGACGAGCCGGCCGACTACCGCTCGTTCCGGATCGGGTTGTTCGGACTGGACAAGCTGCTCAACGTCGAACGCACAGTGGCCTCGCTCGAAAGCGCGCTGGATCGCCTCGAATGACTTCGTCAGTGCCGCCCGGCGGGCGAGTCGAGCGAGGGTCGCGTTGGCCGGTGGTCGTTCGCATTGTCCTGGTGATCATCGCCGCCTTGCTGATCGCGGCGCACTTCCTGCGCGCCATGGATACGCCGATGGTCGCGCTGTCGCTGGCGGCACCGCTGCTGTTGCTGTGGCGCCGGCGCTGGAGCCTGATCGCGCTGCAAGTGCTGGCCTACCTGGCGGCCTGGCGCTGGATCGACACCGCCCTCGGGCTGATCGCCATGCGCGAACAACTGGGACGACCCTGGACCGCCGCGGCCATCATCCTTGGCGCGGTTGCGCTGTTCACGGCGCTGATCGGCGTGCTGCTCAACGGCCGGTCAATGCGCGAGCGCTATCCCCGATAGGCTGATAACCACTGCCGGGCGCGAACCGCCCGCGCCTCAGGCTGATTCCGGCGGTGTAGCGTCGCCGGCCTTGCGCCGCCGCTTCTCCGGCAAGCGCGGCACCGGGCGGCGCTCGGCGAGCAGGTGCCGGACGGCCAGGATCGGGTGGCTGGCCAGCATCCGCGGGCCGGCCCAGCGCATCACCACCCGCACCTGTTCGCGCATGCTGGCCTTGTAGCAATGGACGACGCACTTCGCGCACGCTGGCTTGGCGTCTCCGAACACGCAGCGTTCGAGCCGGCGGCTGGCATACGAGAGCAGCTCGGCGCATTGCGCGCAGAGCTGCTCGGCGCCTTGCTGCTGATCGGGATGGTGATGGCGGCAATACATGCCCACCATCACCGCGATCGTCCTGAGCTCGGTCTGGCGCTTTACAAAGCGCCGGTCGGTAATGAATTCGACCGTCTGCCGGGACGATGACTGCTGCTGCTTTTCACTATCGCTCAGGACCACTTCTCCTTTCTTCCCCGCTCAAGGGCGATCCTCGGGGGGCACCCAAAACGGATCGCACTTGGTACCACTCTGGCATCCATCCGGGCGCCCATCCTTGCGCTCGTTCGGGCGAGCATCCCTCTTGTCATCCCTGCGGCCATCCAGCCGGGCGCCACGGCGATTCTCTTCCCGGCGCTCGATGCGCCGCTGGACCGGGGCGCGATGTTCCCAGCGCACCGGCGGCTCAACCCGCCGCTGCTGCCCAGGCACGACTATGACATTCGGGCGGGAGCGGATGGTTGCGCCGTTACGCCTTTCGGGCGGACGGTGTTGGTAGTAGCGGTGCGCCGGCCTGACCCGCACGTGGCGCTCGCGCCAGTCGGGCACGCCGAAGAAGAAACTGCTCGAAATGCTGGTTGCCGGTCCCCAGCTGAAGCCGACGCTCACCCCCGGGCGCGGCGAACGGTATGCCATATAACCCGGCCACGGCGCCCACGATACCGGCGGATAGGCGTTCCACCACCAGCGTCCGTAGACCACCAGCGGATCGTAATACGGCACATAGACCGCCACCGGGTTGACCGGCTCGATGATGATCACGTTCCCGTCGTAGATGATGCGCTGGCGTTCATCGCTATAGAGCGACCCGGCGGCGGCGGCCCGCTGACGCAGACGCTGGATGGTATCCATCACATCTTCTTCCTGCGCGAGGAAGGCATCGCCCAGATCCCTCATCCAGTCGATTTTCTGGTCCATGCGCTCGAGGATGTTGGGGAACGCCACCAGTGACTTGACGCTGGGATCCCAGTCGCGATGGTCAACTGCCATGACCGCATCGTCACCCCGCAGCCGGGGGTTGGCTCGCGACCAGCGCGCCGCTTCCACCACTTCGATAGGATAGGTTGCGGCCATCAGGATCTGCGACAGCAACGGGTCGGGGTAGAGGGCGATCGGCGCGAGCAGCTGGTCGAGCTCGGCCTCCTGGAACGGCTGGGGTGCGGCAACGCTGACTACCGGCTGAGCAATACCCAGCAACATCACTGCGACCAGCGCAAACAATTTGCTGAAGATACGTCTGTGCAAGGCATACATGGTCTGATCCTCCTGCCCCATTAACGCGCAATTGGGTATCGCGGGCTATACAACTTCGGTATCAATTGCTACAGAATGTGACGCGGTAGGGCGCTCGGTTCGCTGGACGGCAACGCAATAGTATCTTGACCCCCCGAGCGGGAAGGTCAAGCTTGATTTCAGCCCGCCGCGCGAAGTCCTGATACCGCAATCGCCGGCGACGGCCACGAAGTTGTAGGGAGCCAGGCCCCGGGGATTTGGTCCGCGACCCGGCACCCCACCCTGACGGTCAGGAAACCGTCAACCGCTTGGCAGCGGCTGAGGCCTTCTTGGGCAGCGTCAGGTCGAGCACTCCGTCGTGGTACTTGGCGATCGCCTTGGATTCGTCGACCTCAGTCGCCAGCGTGAAGCTGCGTGACGCTGCCCCGTGGTAGCGTTCGCTGCGCAGCACCTTCTCGCCTTCCTTTTCCTCGGACTTGCTCTCGACCTCGGCGGAGATGGACACCACGTTGCCGTCAATCTCAACGTGGATGTCCTCCTTCTTGACCCCCGGAATCTCAGCGCTCACCTTGTAGGCGCCGTCGGTCTCCCTGACGTCGACCCTGATCGCGAGGGACTCGCGGCCGGTCAACGGAAACGTCCCCTTGAAGAGTTCCGGGAACACTTCGAAGAACGGATCATAGATAGAAAGCCGGTTCATTACTCTCTCCTTAATTCACCGCGGGGAGATAACTTTCCCGCTCGACCAAAATGGGGGTGAGAGTATGAATTTCAAGCTTTCTTAAGCCAAATTCCGGGCCTGGAAACACCCTTGCGGGCAACCCAACCTAAAGCGCCATCGGCTCCTGGGTCGATTGCCAGGCCACCATCTGCCAGCGCCCGGCGCGCTGCGCCCAGACCTGCAGGTACTTGGACTGGATCAGCTTGTCCTTGCCGTTGGAGATCACCTCGATCCCGATATAGCCGTTGACCAGAACCACGTCGCCGAGCACGCGAAAATCACGGTGGCCGGGCACCAGCGCCTTGTAAACGTAGTGGCGGCTGGCCAGCTTATCGAGATACTGCTGCCTGGTTTCGTCGGCGCCTGAGGCGTGGACATAGCGCAGATCGTCGCCAAGCAACTCGCGCAGCACCGCGATGTCGGCGGCGATGGTGGCGTCAAGCCGCTTGTTCTCAAGTTCCTTGATGCTCGCAATGACTGCTGATTCATTCATGGGTCTTACCTCCAGTCTCTGGTCGACGCTGCGGCGCCGGGGCCGCAGCGTGGCATTCAGACGCGCTCGATCAGGAGCGCGATTCCCTGGCCGACACCGATGCACATGGTGCAAAGGCCGTAGCGGCCGCCGGTGCGCTGCAACTGATTGAGCGCCGTCATGACCAATCGTGCCCCCGACATGCCCAGCGGATGGCCGAGTGCGATCGCGCCGCCGTTGGGGTTGACCCTGGGATCGTCGTCGTCGAGCCCGAGCAGCCGGAGCGTCGCCAGGCCCTGCGCCGCGAAGGCCTCGTTGAGTTCGATCACGTCGAGCGCATCGAGCGCTATGCCGGTGCGCGCAAGCAGCTTCTGGGTCGCCGGCGCCGGGCCGATACCCATGATCCGCGGCGCCACTCCGGCCACGGCCATGCCGACGATGCGCGCCCGCGGCGTCAGGCCGTGGCGCTTGGCCGCTTCCTCAGAGGCGACGATGATCCCGGCCGCCCCGTCGTTAACCCCCGAGGCGTTGCCGGCGGTGATCGAACCGTCGGCCTTGACGAATGGCTTGAGCTTGCGCAGCGCTTCAATGGTGGTCTCGCGGGGGTGCTCGTCGCGCGCCACGATCACCGGATCACCCTTGCGCTGGGGGATCTCCACCGGGACGATCTCGGCGTCGAAGAACCCGCTGAGCTGCGCCGCGGCTGCACGCGCCTGGCTGCGCAGCGCGAACTGGTCCTGGTCCTCACGCGCGATCTGGTAGTCGGCGGCGACGTTCTCGGCGGTCTCCGGCATCTGGTCGACGCCGTAGAGTTTGCGCATCAGCGGATTGATGAAGCGCCAGCCGATGGTGGTGTCGTTCACGGCATTGCTGC
>JAHYJF010000085.1 GCA_019428955.1 Burkholderiaceae bacterium | reverse complement strand
CCGATGCAGGCCACGGCTTCGCCGGAGATCGCGGGGGCGAGAAATTGCGCCTTGAGTTCGTCCGAGCCAAATCGTGCCAGCGCCGGGGTGGCCATGTCGGTCTGCACGCCGATCGCCATTGGCACCCCGCCGCAATGGCAGTGTCCCAGCGCCTCGGCCAGTGCCACCGAATACGAATAGTCGAGCGCCATCCCGCCGTACTCGATCGGCTTGGTGACGCCGAGCAGGCCAAGTGCCCCCATCTTGCGAAACAGCTCGTGTGCCGGGAAGATGCCGGCGCGCTCCCACTGCTCGACGTTGGGATTGATCTCGGCTTCGACGAAACGACGAACGGTGTCTTGCAGCTTGAGGTGTTCTTCGGTGTAGATCATGGCGGGTTCCGGGATTTGTGAGTCAGGGGCGGGCGACACCGAACTGGATCGGACGCAATGCGCGTTGTTCGGCCTCGCGGCAGATTGCGAAAGCCAGTCCGAGCACCCGGCGAGTGTGGCGGGGATCGATCACACCGTCGTCGAGCAGGCGGGCACTGGTGTGGAAGGCGTCGGATTGACGCTCGAAATTTACAAGAATGCTCTGCGCGAGCGCATCCAGGCGGGCTTCGTCCACCGGGTCGCCCCGGCGCCTGGCAGTGGCTTCGGTGACGATGCGCATGGTCAGTGCCGCCTGCTCGCCGCCCATGACGGCGGTGCGCGCATTCGGCCACGAGAATACGAAGCGCGGGCCGAAGGCACGACCGCACATGCCATAGTTGCCGGCGCCAAACGACGCCCCGCAGTGTACGGTCACCGACGGCACGGTGGCGTTGGACACCGCCTGGATCATCTTGGAACCGTGCTTGATCATCCCAGCCTGTTCGGGGGCGCGTCCGACGATGTAGCCGGTCGTGTTTTGCAGATAGAGCAGGGCGGTGCCGGTCTGGCAGCACGACTGGATGAAATGCGTTGCCTTCTGTGCCCCGGCCGGGTCGATCGGACCATTGTTGGTGAGGATGCCAACCTGGTGACCATAGAGCAGAGCGTACCCGCACACCGTCTGGGCACCGAAGCCGGGTTGGTATTCGAGGAAGTCGGAGCGATCGACGACGCGGGCAATGACCTCGCGCATATCGACCGGCTGGCGAAAATCAAGCGGGACAACCCCGGCCAGTTCG
This sequence comes from Burkholderiaceae bacterium, assembly GCA_019428955.1. GTDB lineage: Bacteria > Pseudomonadota > Gammaproteobacteria > Burkholderiales > Burkholderiaceae_E > JAGXFR01. The sequence goes on along the minus strand of JAHYJF010000085.1, from coordinate 11,106 downwards.
TCCGGATCGTGCACCGGTTCAGCGCCGCGCCAGTCCGTGGCGGCTCCAGGCTCCGGTGAGAAAGCCGGCCCCAACCGGCCCATGACTTCGCGCCCAATGCGAATCGCATCCGCGTCGTCCTCAGCCAGATATTCGCCTAGTCCCGAAACGGTGGCATGCATCTGAGCGCCGCCGAGTTCCTCGTCGGTGGCGATCTCGCCGGTAGCTGCCTTCAGCAGCGGTGGTCCGGCCAGGAAGGCCTTGGCGCGTCCGCGCACCAGAATCACCACGTCCGAGAGTCCCGGCAGGTAGGCCCCGCCTGCGGTGGACGAGCCGTGCACGATCCCGATCACCGGAATCCCGGCCGCCGAGAGCCGGGCCAGGTTGTAGAACAGGCGCCCGCCGTGGATGAAACCGGCGACTTCGTAAGTAAGAAGATTGGCACCCGCAGATTCGATCAGCTGGACGAACGGCAGACGGTTTTCGAGCGCGAGTTCCTGGGCACGCAGCATCTTGTCGAGGCCCATCTTCTGAATCGCCCCGGCCCCAATCCCCGAGTCGCTCGCGCTCACCACGCAACGTACGCCGCTGATAAAGCCGATACCCGTGATCAGACCGGCACCGGGGACCGATCTAACGAGTTCGGGCTCATCTATGCCGTAGCCGGCGAGTGTGGAGAGTTCCAGCCACGGCGAACCGATGTCGAGCAGCCGATCAACGCGCTCGCGCGGCAGCAGTTGCCCGCGACGCTCGAACAGTTCGCGCGCGCGCGCCGAGCCGATCACCGCCCGTTGCTCGAGTTCGCGCAGCTCCGCCACGCGCGCCAGGAGCGCGGCGCGGCGAGCGGCGTATTCGTCGCTGCCGGGGTCGATGCGGGTTTCAATCCGTGTCATGCGCGTCGCTCCTTCATTCGTCGAGCACGCGCGGCCGGCTCGCGAGATGGAAGCCGTCGAACTCGGAGGTGGCGCCCGACTGGTGCTGTGGCCGGGCGGGCCAGGTGTGGCGCGCATTGGGCACTCCGCCGTCGATACGGATGCAGCTTCCGGTGATGAACGCGGCCGCCTCGGAAAGCAGAAACACGATCGCCGCCGACACCTCGGAAGCAGTGCCGAAGCGGCGCATCGGAACGACTGTCTGGAGATGACGCAATTGCGCCTTGAGTGAATCGTCGTAAGTATCGAGGCCGCTCGAGGCGATCCAGCCCGGCGCGACGGCGTTCACGCGTACCCCGGCTGCGGCCCACTCGCAGGCAATCGATTCGGTGAAATTCATCATCCCGGCGCGCGCCGCACCAGAGTGTGCCATTCCCGGCATGCCGTTCCAGATGTCGGCGAGCATGTTGACAATCGCACCCCCGTGGTCCTTCATCCAGCGCAGATACACTTCTCGAGCCATCAGAAAGCCGCCGGTAAGGTTGGTGGCGATTACGGCGTCCCAGCCGCCTGGGGAGATCATTTCCGCGGGCTTCGGGAACTGGCCGCCGGCATTGTTGACGAGCCCGTCGATGCGCCCGTGGCGTTCCAGCACGGCGCTGATGGCCGCCTGCACCGATGCCGGATCGCGGATATCAGCGGGATGGGTCGAGACCGCAGCACCGGTGCCGATGAGTTCGTCGGCGACGACGGCGAGCTTGGCGGCGTCGCGCCCAAGTAGTGCCACCGAGGCGCCGAGGGCGGCGAGTTCGTGCGCGCAACAGCGCCCGATCCCCGATCCGGCCCCGGTGATGAGGATCACGCGCCCGTTGAAGAGCCGCGGGCGGAACACGGAGCGGTAGCCATCGTTGCTCATCCGGGACCATCCCTGCATTTTATTGAATGATATTCAGCAGCATGCCAAATTCGACCGGTAGCTGCAAGTAATTTGATGTTGCAAAAATGATAGTCGGCGTAGTGGTGGCTTGCAAGTAGTGGTCGCGGTCATATAATGAACGATATTCAATTAGAGCGGAAGCCAGCGTGTTGAAAACCGGCAAGAGCGAGGCGGAAGCAGGCGCACAACCGCGGCGGCGCAAGCCGACGCGACGCGCCGAGATTCTCGCGGCGGCGCGCGAGGTCTTCCTGTGTAACGGTTACGAGGCCTCGCTGGTGAGCGAGATTGCTGCCCGCGCCGGCTGCGTCGAGGGCACGCTCTACACCTACTTCACCAACAAGCGCGCGCTCTTCGATGCCGTGCTCACCGAGTTCTACGACCAGTTGATCGCCGAGATCGCACCGCGCTTTGATGCCATCGACGGGACGCGCGACCGGTTCACCTTCCTGATCGCCCGTCATCTCCAGATCGCGCTCGAGGATCCCGCTCAGGGGCGACTGATCAGCGGGGAAGTTCACAGCCGGGCCGGTTATTACGGCTCGACCCTGCATGCGCTCAATCGCCGTTACAGCCGCTTCCTGATGCAGACGCTACACGACGGTGTCAAGCGCGGCGAGTTGCGTCCCGGGTTGGATCTGAGCCTGGCCCGCGATCTGATCTTCGGCGGGGTCGAGCACTGGGTCTGGAATACCTTGGAGCGCGGCCAGACTTTCGAGCCGGCCGCCGTGGCTCGCTCGATCGTCGCCATGGTGCTCGATGGCTGGAGCACCGGGACCGGCGAGCAAACCCAGGTGGTCGAACTCGGACGTCGCGTCGAGCGCCTGGAGCGGCGGATTGCGCAGGCGGCGGCGCACAAGGGGAGTGAACCATGAGTGCAGCGCGGGTCGTGCGCATCGGCGGGGCGTCGGGATTCTGGGGCGACACCGCGATCGCCGCCCCGCAGCTCGTCGCCAGCGGTCAGGTCGACTACCTGGTCTTCGACTATCTGGCTGAAGTGACGATGTCGATTCTGGCCGCACAGCGCGCCAAGAATCCGGGCGCGGGGTACGCCACCGATTTCGTCACCCACACCATGCGGCCCTTGCTCGCCGAGATCGTGGCGCGCAAGATCCGGGTGGTGGCGAATGCGGGCGGCGTCAATCCGCTCGCCTGTCGCGACGCACTGGCCGCAGTCGCGCTCGAGTTGGGAGTGCCATTAAGCATCGGCGTCGTGTTGGGCGACGACCTGCTCGCACGCGGCCCGGAGTGGCACGCGCGCGACGTGCGCGAGATGGCGAGCGGCGCGGCGCTGCCGGCGCGCCTGCTCAGCGTCAACGCCTACCTTGGCGCCGCGCCGATCGCGGCGGCGCTCGATCGCGGCTGCGACGTGGTGATCACCGGCCGTTGCGTGGATTCGGCGGTCACCCTCGGCGTGTTGCGCCACGAGTTCGGCTGGACCGAGACCGATTACGATCGCCTGGCGCAGGGGACACTGGCCGGCCACCTGATCGAATGCGGCGCGCAGTGCACCGGAGGGCTCTTCACCGACTGGGAACTGGTGCCGGACTGGGAGAACATCGGCTTTCCGATCGTTGAAGTAGCTGACGATGGCGCTTTCATCGTCACCAAACCGGCGGGTACGGGCGGGCTGGTGACGACGGCCAGCGTTGCCGAACAGATGCTCTACGAAATCGGCGATCCGCGCGACTACCGGATGCCCGATGTGCGCTGCGATTTCACGCAGGTCCGCTTCACGCCGGCGGGCGCGAACCGGGTGCTGGTGGCGGGTGCGCGCGGCCGCGCGCCGGGCTGCGACTACAAGGTCAGCGCCACCTTTCCCGACGGTTACCGAACGAGCGTGTTCCTGACCATTGCCGGTGAACAGGCGGCGGCGAAGGCGCGCCGCACCGGCGCGGCGATCCTCGCTCGCACCACGGCGATGTTGGCGGCGCGCGCCCTGCCGGCCTATACCCAGACCTGGGTCGAAGTGCTTGGCGCCGAGGACATGTATGGCGCAGCGGCACAGACCGCTGCGCGTGAGGTGGTGCTCAAGATCGCCGCCCGCGCTCCGGCACGCGAGAGTCTTGAACTGTTGGCGCGCGAATTCGCTCCCGCCGCCACCTCGATGGCGCCCGGCACCTGTGGCCTGGTCGGCGGGCGGCCGGTACCAGCGCCGGTGGTGCGACTGTTTTCGTTCCTGTTGCCCAAGACCGAGGTTGCAGTTGAGCTCGATATCGATGGCGAGCGCTTCCGATTGCCGCTGGGGGACGAAGATGGGGTCGCTGAGGACGCGTCCGGCACCGCTGCTCAAGCGATGCTGCCGCCGGCGCTCGTGCACGACGGGGGTGTGCCGGCACCGTCTCAAGCACTGGTCAAGGTTCCCCTGATCCGACTTGCCTACGCGCGCTCGGGCGACAAGGGAAACATCGCCAATATTGGCGTGATCGCCCGTCGCCCAGAGTTCCTGCCGTGGCTCGCGGCGTTCCTGACTCCCGAGCGCGTTGCACAGCATTTCGCGCATCGCAGCCCGAGCCGGGTCGAGCGTTTCGACCTGCCGGGTTCGGACGCGATGAATTTCGTGCTCCACGATGTGCTCGGAGGTGGCGGGATGGCCTCGCTGCATAGCGACAACCTCGCCAAGGCATATGCGCAGGTGCTGTTGGCAATCACTGTGCCAGTTCCGACTGGACTCCTATAATCGCCGCATGCCGACCAATCGCGCCGATAGCGTCACGAACCGCGCTACCCCGACCGATAGCGATACAAAGCGCGTTCTTTTGGCGCCGATCTTCGTCGACCTCGACGGCACGCTGCTGCACTCCGACATGCTCTGGGAAAGCTTCGCCAGCGCATTGCGCATCGCGCCGCTGCGGTTGTTGCGGGCGCTGCTGGGGCTGTTGCTTGGTAAGGGCAGGGCGCATTTCAAAGCTGCGGTGGCGGCCGTTGGGCCGGTTGACGCCAGCACACTTCCTTATCGTGGTGAACTGCTCGATTGGCTGGACCAGCGGCGCCAGGAAGGTGCGCGTATTGTGCTGGCCACGGCGGCCGATCGCAGCATCGCGCAGGAGATTGCCACCCACGTGGGAATCTTTGACGAAGTGCTGGCGAGCGATGGCCGGCGCAATCTCAAGGGCAGGGCGAAGCTGGCGGCAATCCGCGAATCGAGCGCTGACGGTCAATTCGACTATTGCGGCAATAGCTCCGAGGACCTGCCCATCTTTGCCGCGGCACGCCAGGCCATCGTGGTGGCTGCTCCCTCCACAGTTACGACCCGGGCGGCGGCTTGGGGCAATGCCGACTTGCGCTTCAGTGCCACGCGCTCCGGGCGGATCAGGATGTGGATCCGGGCACTGCGGCCTTACCAGTGGGCGAAGAACCTGTTGGTCCTGGTCCCGCTGATCACCTCGTTTCATTTCACCGACCTTGGCGATATCACCGCCGCGCTGGTGGCAATGTTGGCCATGTGCCTGGCTGCGTCCAGCGGATATCTCGTCAACGACCTGCTCGACACGCAAGTCGACCGGCTCCATCCGCGCAAGCGTATGCGGCCCTTTGCGGCGGGGGAAATCGGGGTCGCGCATGGTTTCATGGCCGCGGCCTTGCTGTGCGCGCTGGCGCTGCTGATAGCGGCCGCGGTCTCGCCGGCCCTGGCGGGTTGGGTGTTGTTCTACCTGTTCGCCACCGTGACCTACTCGCTGTTCGTCAAGCCTCTGGCGGTGTTCGACGTGGTGACGCTTGCCGGCCTGTACACGCTGCGTATCGCCGCGGGTGGCAGTGCGATCGGGGTCGAAGTGTCGTTCTGGCTGTTCGCCTTCTCGGCGTTTGTGTTCTTCAGCCTGGCCCTGGTCAAGCGCTGCGGCGAACTGGTTCAGGCACGCGAGCGCGGCGACCAGGCCGCATCAGGGCGCGGCTATCAGGAAGCCGACCTGGCGACCCTGCGGTCCCTGGGAATGGGGGCCTCGTGCGCCTCGGTGCTGGTGCTGGCGCTTTACGTCCAACTTCCCGAGGTTAGCGAGCGCTATGCAACGCCGGAGTTCCTGTGGGGTGCGCTGGTCGCAATGCTGATCTGGCTGTCGAGGCTGTGGATCGATACCGGGCGCGGCCTGATGCACGACGATCCGCTGGTTCATGCATTGCGCGATGTAACCAGCCGCTGGTTGCTCGCCGCCGTCGGAATATCCTTCGTTCTGGCCTACGCCGTCGGGCACTAGCTGCCGCTGGCGGCGGCTGGCCCGACCGGGGCAGTGCGCTGCGCGACTATAACTCGTTGTCTTTTGCGCGCACCACTTCGATGAAGTTGGCGACCATCATCGCGACCCCGATCAGGATCACGATGATCATCGCCGGATCCTTGAGCTTTATTGCCGGCGGCGCGAAGAAGGCAATCGCCATAGCCAGCGCGATGAGGCCCATCACGATTCTTGCGAATTTCCCTTGCATAATCTTCTCCGTCGTCAGCTTGCGCTGCGCTCCAGTTCCTGCACCCAGTTAACCATCCAGCGCGCGGTGCGCAGCAGCCGCGCATCGTCGCCCCGGCGTCCGACCAGCTGGATGCCCATCGGCATGCCATTTTCGGCCGTCAAGAGCGGCAGCGTAACCGCCGGCATCCCTGTAAAAGTCCACAAGGTGCAAAAGCTCGGACTTCCAGTTGATTCCAGCCCGTGCGGCGCGGGGCCGGCCGTGGCCGCGGTCATGATCACGTCGCATCGATCGAAGATCTCCTCGAAGGCGAGCCCGGTTGCCTCGATGCGGCTGACAGCGTTGTTGTAGTCCACGGCCGTTACGAGTCGGCCGCGCTCTATCTGGGCGCGCAGTGAGTCGCTGAGCTGGTCGCGGCCGCGTTCGTAGAGGTCGTGGAAATTGCGCGCCAAGTCGGCTTCCATCACTGTGGCGTGCCATTGCCAGGCGTCGTTGAAGATCGACGGCACCGTGAAAGGCTTGGCCTGTTCACCGAGCGCTTGCGCGACTTCCTCAAATGCCTGCCTGGTCTGCTCCTCCGCATCGCCCCAATTGGGCGTCTTGGTAAACGCGAAGATCGGCGGCATCGGTGGTTCCTGCAGCGCTACTTCGCGCAGGTTGGGGCGCGAGATGTGGCGCGTCGCCGAATCGCGTTCGTCGTAGCCAATCATCGGGTCGGCGATGATCGCCAGATCCTCGACCGTGCGGGCGAAGAAGCCGACCTGATCCAGCGGTCGCGACTGCTCGAGTATGCCGTGGCGGGAAACCAATCCGAAGGTTGGCTTGTAGCCGAAAACTCCACAATACGCGGCCGGACGGATCACGCTGCCGTTGGTCTGGGTGCCGATGGCGAGCGGCACCATATGAGCCGCCACCGCGGCGGCCGACCCGCTCGATGATCCACCCGGGGTGTGTTCGGGATTGACCGGGTTGCGGGTCTTGCCCGGCGAGTAGGTGGCCAGCTCGGTAGTAACGGTCTTGCCGAGGATGATGGCGCCCGCCGAGCGCAACCGCTCCACGACTGCGGCGTCGTACGGGGGGCGTCGTCCGGCGGTGAGCACGGTGCCGTCCTCGGTGGGCATGTCGGCGGTGTCGATGATGTCCTTGATGCCTACCGGCAGCCCGTGCAAGGGACCCATCCGATGGCCTTCACGGCGCACCCGGTCGACGTTGCGCGCCTGCTCAAGCGCGCGCTCCTCGTCGAGGAATATCCAGGCCTGGACGCGATCGTCGTCAGCCTTGATCCTGGCCAGGCAACCCTTGACCAGGTCTTCGGCGCTGGTGCGCCCCTCGTGCATCGCCGCCAATGCTTCGGCAGCGGTGAGCGAGGTGATGTCGACGAGATCGTCGGGTTTCATTAGAAATATACTCCTCAGTTGCCGTAGAGCACGTCGGGCAGCCAGGTGACGATCTGCGGGAATACGTAGACCAAAAACATCGTTATGAAGACCATCGCGAGGAACGGGAAACATCCCTTGAAGATGGTCCAGAGCTGCACGTGCGGTGGCGCAATTCCCTTGAGGTAGTAAGCCGACATTGCCATCGGCGGGGTCAGGAACGAGGTCTGTAGATTCAGCGCCACCAGAATGCCGAAGAACATCGGGTCGACGTTGAAGTGCGCCAGCAAGGGCAGGAAGATCGGCACGAAGATGATGATGATCTCGCTCCACTCCAGCGGCCATCCCAACAGGAAGATGATCACCTGGGAGAGCAGCAGGAAGGTGGTCGTGTTGAGATCCATCGCCAGCACGAATTCCTTGATTAGCCCCTCGCCGCCGAGATAGGAAAAGATCGAGGAGAATGTCCAGGAACCGACGAACAGCCAGCACACCATCGCCGACGTGCGCGCCGTCAGGAAGACCGCCTCCTTGAGGCGGGCCCAGGTGAATGCCTTGTAGCTGACGGCCAGCAGGATCGCTCCCAGGGCGCCGATTGCCGCGGCCTCGCTGGGCGTGGCGAGCCCGAACAGGATCGCGCCCAGCACCGACATGATCAGGACAGCCAGCGGGATGAAGGCCTGGGTCAGCAGCAAGATCACTCTGCCCCAGGGAATATCGGTCTCCGACCTGGGCAGCCTGGGCGCGAGCTTGGGGTTGATCTTTACGCGAGCGATGACATAGATTACGTACAGGCTGGCGAGCAGGAAACCCGGAACCAGCGCTGCGGCGTAGAGCTTGACCACGGAAACTGCCGACGTGGCGCCGTAGACGATCAGCATGATCGAGGGCGGGATCAGGATCCCCAGGGTGCCGCCGGCGCAGATCACGCCGGCCGAGAGTTTTTCGTCGTAGCCGGCCTTGAGCATGGCCGGGAAGGCCAGCAAACCCATCAGGGTTACGACCGCGCCGACGATACCGGTGGCCGTGGCGAAGAGCGCGCAGGTGATCAGCGCCGCCACCGCCATCGCGCCTGGAATCGCCCGCAGCGCCACCTGCAAGCTGTAGAAGAGCCGGTCGAGGATGTTCGATCTCTCTATCATATAGCCCATGAACAGAAACAACGGCACGGCAGTGAGCACGTCGTTGTTCATGATGCTGAAGGTGTTCTGGGAGAGCAGGTAGAAGACCCGGCTGTCAAAGAACTCCTGGCCCGGCACGTAGTAGGCGTAGTAGCCGAACATGACGCCCATGGCCATCAGCGTGAAGGCGATGGGAAAGCCCAGCAGGATGACGAAGACGAAGCTGCCGAGCATCAAAAGCGCAAGTTCTGGATTGCTCATTTGGCACACTCCTCGGCAACTTGCTTGGCATGTTCCTGGAGCAGGACGCTGTCGAGTTCCTCCACGTCGTGGAGTTGCCGTGGCCAGGTTCCGGTCTGGATGCACAGGATGCAGCGGATAACCTGGGCGATGCCCTGGATGAAGAGCATGATCCCGGCCAAGGGGATCAGGGCCTTGAGCTGCCAGATCGGCACCCCCACCGGACTATTGACGCTCACCTCGGTGTAGCCGAAGGAATCGTGGGCGTAGCCATAGCCGGCGATGATCAACGCGGTGACGCCGGGATAGAAGAAGATGAAGTAGAGCACCAGCTCGACGCTCGCCTGCACCCTTGGCGGCAGGAGCCTGAATATCACGTCGCCGCGGACGTGGGCGTTGCGCGAGAGCGCGTAAGCGCCCGACATGATGAACAGCCCGCCGTACATGATGTAGCTCATGTCGAAGGCCCAGCTGGTCGGATTGTTCAGCACATAGCGCATGAAGACCTCGTAGGAGGTACCCAGCGTGAGGATCATGATGCACCACGCGAACGCATGCCCCACGGCCATGCTGAAACTATCGATCATGATCAGGAATCTCTGGAGCATGGCATCAGTCCTTGCAATTTCGTGACGTCGACAGCGTGCTGCGCTCAAAAAAGGAGGCAGCGCGTGATGCGCCGCCTCCTTGAGGCCTCACCTGAGTTGCGAGGCCGATTTCAACATTAGAACCCGAGCTTGCCGTAGAGGTGCTCGTAGGCCAACTGGTTGTCGGCGCCATTGAAGTAGGCGTAGTAGCCGACGCGCTTGGCCCAGGCTTTCTGCGATTCCCAGACCTTGGCAAAGAACGGATCCTCGGCGGTCAACTTCTTGACGATCTTGTCCCACGCCACCAGTTGCGCCGCGAAGACATCCTTCGGGGTGCGCAGCACATTGACCTTTTCCTTGTTCTTCAGTTCCTGCAGGTCGGTCGAGTACTGGTCCATCGCCAGCGCGTAATTCGAGGTCGATGCCGCTTCTGCCGCATATTGAAGGATGGCCTGCAGGTCCTTGGGCAGCGAGTTGAATTTCTTCTTGTTGAAATCGATCTCGAAGAACTCCATCGCCTGGTGGTAACTGCCCATGTAGTAGTTCTTGGCTACGTCCTGGGCCCCGAAGCGGCGGTCAGAGGTCGGGTTGTTGAACTCGAAGGCGTCGATCACGCCGCGTTCCATCGCCGGCACGATCTCGCCGCCCGGCAGCTGGGTAACCTTCATGCCCATTTCCTGCATCAGGTCGGCAGCCAGGCCCACGGTGCGATACTTGAAGCCCTTGAGGTCGGCCGCGCCCTTGATCGGCTTCTTGAACCAGCCCAGAGGCTGGGTCGGCATCGGCATCGCCCAGAACGCCACCACGTCAAGCCCAAGCTTTGCTACCAGTTCGTCAAAGAACGGCTGGCCCTGGCGCTGGATCCACGCCAGCATCTGGTTGGCGTCGCAACCGTTGATCGGGCCGGAACCGAAGAGCGAAGCGACCTTGCTCTTGCCGTACCAGTAGACCGCGACCGTGTGGGCGGCGTCGATAACGCCCTTGCTGGTCGCGTCCATCACTTCAAAGGGCTTGACGACCGAGCCGGCCACCAGGTAGTCGATGCGCAGCCGCCCGCTGGCCATCTCGTTGACCCGCTGGACATACTGTTCGGCCATCTCATTGAAGATGTCCTTGGCGCCCCAGGCACCCTGCATCTTCAGAACGATCGGCGATTGCGCCACCGAGATCATCGGGGCCGCCAACGCGGCAGCGCCAGCTACACCACCAGCTGCGGTTCCGAGGAATTTGCGCCGGCTGCTGCCGGTTGCCACCGTCGTCGTGGAAGATACAGCTTTCTTGTCAGTCATTGTCAGCCTCCTGTGGATGATTCGTTGTCTATCGTCCGGGCGCCGGAAATAGTCCCCAGTCGCAGGGCTAGTATGCTTGCCCATCGTAGTCTAGACCTAGGTCATTGGCAATACTTGCTTAGCAAGTACTCAGCAAGTGCTCAGCAAGTGCTTGTACGTAGCCGGATTACCGGCGTTCAGCTAGCCCGCATATTTCATCACGTCGCTGACGACGCTGTTTTTGGTTCGAAGCGAGGTTTTTCTTGACTTGGGATCGGAGTTGATGAGGTTGTGGAAGGCGTTTGCGGGGATTTGCGCCGGCGCTGGA
>JAHYJF010000482.1 GCA_019428955.1 Burkholderiaceae bacterium | reverse complement strand
TTCGCGGCGGCCGGCAAAGCGGGTTGCCAGCGTGCGGCCATAGGCGGCGAGGTCGGGCGGCGTTTCGTCGTGGTAGCGGATGCCGACGCCGCCGCCGAGGTCGATGTGGTGCAGTGCGATGCCCTCCGCCGCCAGCGCGTCGACCAGCGCCAGCACGCGGTCGGCGGCGTCCGCCAGCGGCGACAGGTCGGTCAGCTGCGAGCCGATGTGGCAGTCGATGCCGGTGATTGTCAGGTTCGGCAGGCTGGCGGCCAGACGATACAGCGCAGGCGCGTCGGCAATCGGCACGCCGAACTTGTTTTCCTTGAGCCCGGTGGAGATATACGGATGCGTTTTGGGGTCGACATCGGGGTTGACGCGGAACGACACCGGCGCGACCCGGCCTTGCTCGCCCGCGACGCGGTTCAAGCGATGCAGTTCGCTAACCGACTCGACGTTGAAGCAGAGGATGCCGGCGTCGAGCGCGGCGCGCATCTCGTCCGCGGTCTTGCCCACGCCGGAGAAAACGACCTTGCCGGGATCGCCGCCGGCGGCCAGCACGCGGGCCAATTCGCCGCCGGAGACAATGTCGAAGCCGGCGCCGAGTCGCGCGAACAGGTTGAGAATCGCCAGGCTGGAATTGGCCTTGACCGCGTAGCAGATCAGGTGGGGCGTTTCAGCAAACGCGTCGCTGTAGGCCTGGTACGCGGATTCGAGCGCCTGCCGGGAATAGACGTAGAGTGGCGTGCCGAAGCGTTCGGCAAGCGTGTCCAGCGCCACGCCTTCCAGATAAAGGCGGCCATCAAGCCGATGCACAGTGTTCAATTGGACGTCCGTTGCGGTGCGGGGGGATTTTCGGGAAGATACAGGTCACCCTTGGAGCCGCAGGCGGTCAGACCGAGTCCGCACAGCAGCAAGGACACTATATAAATGGTGCGCAGTTTCATGCGCGAAATGTTAGCACGGGACATCATGACGACAAGCGAATCAGGCGAGGCCGAATTCAATCAGGCCGCCACAGCAACACTGACCCACATCGAGCAGGCGCTGGAAGACGCCGATCTGGATTTCGAGACGCCGGCGGACGGCATCATCGAGGTCGAACTCGACGACGGCAGCAAGATCATCATCAACCGCCACGGCGTCGCGCGCGAAATATGGGTTGCTGCGCGCTCGGGCGGCTTCCACTTCAAGCCGCAGGGCAGCGGCTGGATCGACACCAAGAGCGGCGAGCCGCTCTACGACAAGCTGGCCGCCCTGATCGCCGCGCATGGCGGCGTCATGGTCCGCTTCTGAACCGGGTTCGGGCTGGAATTTGAAAAGCCAGGCGCTCACCCTGTTCGACCTGGTCGAGCGGCTGTCGCTGCTGACCCGGGCCGACCTGCGCCAGGCCGGCACCGCGCAGGGTTTGCAGCCGGTTCACCTGCAGGTGCTGTTTTACCTGAACCAGGCCAACCGCTTCAGCAACACGCCACAGGCGCTGACCGAATATCTGGGTCTAACCAAGGGCACGGTGTCGCAAACGGTTCTGGTGCTGGCGCGTCGCCGATTGATCTCGCGCTACGCCGACCCCCGCGACGGCCGGGTGGTGCGGCTGATCCTGGCCGAAGGCGGCACCACGCTGCTGAAGACGCTCAGTGCCGGCGCTGCCTGGCGCGATATCGTGCAGACGGCGAGCCAGGCGCGGGTGACATCTGCGATGGTGGTGTTGCGGCAGGTGCTGGCCCAGGTGCAGACGCAAAGCGGCAAACGCAGTTTCGGCGTCTGCGCCACCT
>JAHYJF010000481.1 GCA_019428955.1 Burkholderiaceae bacterium | reverse complement strand
ACGGCTGTTCCACGGCCAGTTCACGCCCGGCTACCTGGCCTCCGGGGCGCTGATCGGCGGGCTGATGGTGCTGGGCGCCGACACGCTGGCGCGGATGATTGCGGCGCCGCTCGAACTGCCGGCCGGGGCGTTCACCGCGCTCGTGGGGGCGCCGGTCTTCCTGTGGCTTCTTCTGAAAGGACGCCGTGCCCATGGCTGAACCCTTCGCCCGCCTGCGCGACGCACGCGCCGACTACGACGGCACACCCGCGCTTCACGACATCACGCTCGACCTGCCCGAGGGCAAGGTGATTGCCTTCTGCGGCCCGAACGGCAGCGGCAAGTCGACGGCGCTGCGGTTGATGCGGGGCCTGCACCGCCCCGCCGGCGGGCAGGTCGAGATCGCCGGCCGGCCGCTGGCCGACTGGACGGCACGCGAGCTTGCCCGCGCGGTGGCGATGCTGTCCCAGAGCCCTGAGGCGCCGCCGGAACTGAGCGTGGCCGATCTGGTCATGCTGGGCCGCTTCGCGCACCGTGGCCGTTTCGCCGGGCCGACCGCCGCCGACCGCGCCGCCTGCGACAGGGCGCTGGCCGCGACCGAGATGGCGGCGCTGCGCGCGCGCCCCATCGGGCAGCTTTCGGGCGGCCAGATCCAGCGCGCCTGGATCGCGATGACGCTGGCGCAGGACGCGCCGCGCATCTTCCTTGACGAGCCCACCAACCACCTCGACGTCGCCCATGCGTTCGAGGTGCTCGACCTGATCTTGCGTCTCAACCGCGACGAGGGCCGCAGCTTCGTGCTGGTGCTGCACGACCTCAACATGGCGATGCGCCATGCCGACCACGTGGTGCTGTTCGCCGAGGGCCGGATCGTGGCCGCCGGCCCGACGCGCGGAACCCTGACCGAACGGCGCGTAGCCGAGGTGTTCGGGGTCGCGTGCCAGATCGTGCACCTGCCGGGCGACGAGACGCCGGTGCTGGTCCCGCTTCCGAAACGGGGCTTTGCGGCGCGAGCTTTCGCTTCCGCGGCCGAGTGATGCTTATGCGCCGCAGGTGCCCGGGCAAGACGCGGCTGGCGCAACCACGCCTGATCGCCCTGACGCCAAGTATCCCAACTCCGAAGGCCGGCGATTGGCCGCCACTTGATTGATCCACCGGGAATTCACACTCAACGTAGACTCAACACTCGTATGCCGTTTCAAGTGGTGTGAAAGCCTCCGAAACGCGGCGAATGTCGGCGAATGCGACCAGAATTCTGTTTCGAGATCCGGGGCTTGCGAGATAACCCGCTGATTTCATTGAATTGCTGAAATGCGGGAGGTTTTGGCTCATAACCTGAAGGTCACAGGTTCAAATCCTGTCCCCGCAACCAAAATCCCTAACCTTTCCAAATGGTTAGAGCCCGACAAAAACGCTTGTGTATATACACTCGCGTTTTACCTCAACACCACCTCAACGTTTTGCGAGTCCCCCCTGAAAAGCGGGGGCTTTTTGCGTTCGGTACACTGAAAAACATCCGCCATGTCTGAACTTAGTGCGAGATGATCCTCTGGCAGAGCGTCGGCAAGCAACTTGCATCTACCTTGCAAGCCAATGCGTCCCTTTCCAGCAGATCGCGTGAAAGATACGTGTGGAACTTCTCGAAGATCAGGTTTGTGTCAACGGCAGAGTAAAAGTGAGCCAAAGGGCAGCGCAAAATGTTGCCACTTTTGGGTTGGGGTTGTTGCCGCATAGACGTGCGTCAGCATCCGGGCAGCCGCGCTTGTCATAGAGCTGGCGGTTG
>JAHYJF010000084.1 GCA_019428955.1 Burkholderiaceae bacterium | reverse complement strand
AAGATCACTGCCGACCAACCCGCCGAAGAATTCTTTCGCGCGCCGGCCAATGAGATGGCGCGCCGCTTCCTGGCCGGAGAACTGCTCGCATGAGTAATTTCCTCACCGTCGCAGAAATCGCCGATCACCTGCGGATTCGCCCGCGCAAGGTCTACGCGCTGGTAGCCGCGGGCGAAATTCCCCACCGCCGCGCCGGAGCCAGGCTGATCTTCGATCGCCAGGAGATCGACTCCTGGCTGCGCGGCGAAGGCGGGCCGCAGGAGACATCAAGGCTACGGCCACCGGCCGTCATTGCCGGCAGCCACGACCCGCTGCTCGAATGGGCGGTGCGGGCCAGCGGTGCGGCCCTGGCCATGATGACCCGCGGCAGCCGCGACGGACTCGGGCAGATGGTTGCCGGAGAAGCCTGCGCAGCGGCGCTGCATTTCCCGCCACCGCCAGGTGAAGCGGGCAGCGCTGCGGGCAATGCCACCGAGGTCGACCTGGTGGGCGCTGGTCGTCACTGGACACTGCTCGGTTGGGCGAGCCGCGTCCAGGGGCTGGTGGTAGCGCCCGGCAATCCGCTCGGCATCTGCGCCATTGCCGACCTGGCCCGCACCCCGGCTCTGCGCATCGGCCGGCGCCAAGCTGGCGCCGGTGGTCGTGAACTGTTCGATCAGTTGACGATGACAGCTGGTCTGCTCGCAACGCTGCCCAGCGCGGGCTTCGTCGATGGACTGACCAGTGAGGACGAGGTCGGGCTCGCGGTCCGGGAGGGACGAATTGACTGCGGCCTGGCGATCGAAGCGGCGGCCCTGCGCCACGGGCTGGATTTCGTGCCGCTGGTCGAAGAGCGACTTGACCTGCTGGTCGACCGAGGCAGTTACTTCGATGCCTCGCTGCAGGCGCTGTTCGATTTTGCCGGCAACGCCCAATTCCGCAGCCGTGCGGCGGCACTCCCGGGCTATTCGATCGCTGAACTGGGAGCGGTGCGTTGGAACTCAGCGGCGAGCTGAGCTCGGGTCCGCGGCTGGCCTTGTTACCAGCCTGGCGGCGGCAGGTAGACGGCCTCGTTCGCGTTGGTTCCACGGCCTCACCATTGGGCCTACCATTGTCGGATGACTCCCGGCCGGGGCGCCGGAACAATATGGGAGGTTAAGGTGGACATCGAGCACTTCATGCAGGGCTACAAGGAGGCCTGGGAGCAGCGCGACCAAAAGTTGTTCTGCGCGCTGTTCACGCCCGAAGGGACGTACCGCAACACCCCCTTCGCGGTGCAGCGCGGCTATGAGGAACTGGCAGCCTACTGGCAGCGGGTCAAGCTTCAGGAGGATGTCGCGGTGAACTACGAGGTGCTCGCGTCTGCTCCCGGCAGCGGCATCGCCCACTGGCACGTCACCTACCAGGTGGCCTCCGAGGAATTGTTCCGGATCTGGGCTGCTTCGACCGGCACCAACCTGATCGGGCGCAAGCCCGGCGACCCTCTGCCCCGGATGGTCCTCGACGGAGTATTGCAGGCGTCATTCGACGGCGGCTTGTGCACCGACTGCCGGCTCTGGTGGCATAGCCTGCCGCTGGCAGGTTGATACCGGCCACAGGCCCTACCCCAGCGCGGCGGACTGCAGCGGACTGCAGCGGCGCGCCAGTACCCTCAGTGCTGGCCGGGCCAGGCGGTCTTGTCGAGATTGCCGTATTCGTCGAACACGAGCTCCGCCGGTTCGGAGAGAACCTCGATGCCGGGTCGCGCCGCCAGGCTCTCGAGCAAGGCCTCGGAGGCTTGAAGATATTCCAGGTGCAGGGTGTTGGGGATCCGCATCATGGTTATCCCTGCCTGATCCGGGGCGCCGCAGCTCTTTACCGCCGCCTGAATCGCCGTCAGGTCCGAAGGCATGGCCATCGGCAAGGCGCCCGAGGCAAGGATGTTCGAAGTCAGGCAATTGGCATAGACCGCCTCACGATTGAACTTGTCGAACAGGCGGTCAGTGATCACATCGGCGCGCGCCACCCCGTTGGCATTGCCCTTGCTCTTGTCGGTCACGTCCAGGACGGCGATGCGCGCCACCTCCGGGCCACCGGTCATGGCCACGTTGGACGAGCGGCCGGTGATGTTGGGGTCCATCCCCGTGCCCGAATATTCCTTGCCGATGAAGTCGACCACGAGCACGTCGAGCGGCCCCGACGCGAGCGGCGCATCGGGCGGCCCTAGCGGCAGGCGCGGCATGTTGCCCATTG
The DNA here is from genome assembly GCA_019428955.1 of Burkholderiaceae bacterium. GTDB lineage: Bacteria > Pseudomonadota > Gammaproteobacteria > Burkholderiales > Burkholderiaceae_E > JAGXFR01. The sequence continues at coordinate 10,201 of JAHYJF010000084.1, read as the reverse complement.
CCTCCTGCAGCAAGGGCTGCTCGGCTGCGATCAGACCCTCTGGCGGCAGGACGACAATCCGGGCCACCCGGTCATAGGCGTTTTCGATGGTGCCAACGGCAAAGAGTACTGGCGCCTTTTGCAGCTTGACGCGCGCCATCTCTTCGATCAGACGTGGCAGCCATTCGAGGCCCCTGGCGTGACAACTCTCGGCCCCTGACTGCTTGCCCAGCCCAATTGCGAGCATCTTCACGAGCCCGCTCTCGTTGGGCGCCCGAAAACTGGTGTGGGGCTTGATCCGGTTGAAAAGCACGATGCCGTCCGCCTCCTGGGCGTAGCGGTCGATTCGCACCGGCATCCCGTTGTCGAGCCGCCCGATCTCCACCGTTTCCATCGAGGACCTGATCGGGCAACCAGCACGCTGCTCAGTGACGCCCAGATTGGCCAGGAGCTCGAACTGCCCCTGGGCCGAGGCCTCGCCATGACTGCCCATGGCCGGCACGATGAAAGGATGGGCACCGCGCTTGTGCAGTTGCCCGACGATCGCCGCGACCAGTTCGGGCAGGCTCGCCAACCCGCGACTGCCGACCGTGAGCGCGATGCTCATGCCCGGTCTGACCCGGTCCAGGCAGTGCGGCGCGCCAGCGAAAGCCGCGCTGATGCCACGGCTGATATCGGAAATTTCATCGTGAACAAAGCTCTGCCTCAGCAGCGCCATGCGGGGCAGCTTCGTGCCGGCCAGCAGCCTTACGTAGGATGGTGTCATCGCGGTTCCTCGGACAACAGTTTACCCTGAGCTTGCCGCGATTGAACCATGCGCCCGCGAGGATCGCCGCCGCCAGGCGCGCCGTAACGGGGAAGGGTCTCCGGGAGACCGTGGGCATTGCGCCGCCGAGCTGCACTTTGGTTGGTGCCGGAGGCGGGAATCGAACCCGCACATCCTTTCGGATACTGGATTTTGAGTCCAGCGCGTCTACCAGTTCCACCACTCCGGCCGGTGCGGTGATGAGGTTGGGATTATCGGCATTAGCGGCGGCGGCGGCAAATCAACCCCCGAGAGCACGCTTGGCGCCGGGCCCACGCAGCTCGGCGGCTACAATTCGGCACCAGCCCCGCCAACCGGCGCGCTGGCGGAACGCGCCCCCACCCCAAAGTGGCCCTTGACGGAGGCTTCATTGAGCGCCCCGGCGCCCACCTACCGATTGTCGGACTTCGACTTCGACCTGCCCGACGAGCTGATTGCCCAGCACCCGACGCTGCGCCGCAGTTCTTCGCGCCTGCTTCGGGTGCGGGCGGACACGCTCGAGGATCGGTCGTTCGCCGAGCTGCCCGAGTTCCTCGCTCACGGCGACCTGCTGGTGATGAACGACACGCGCGTCATCGCGGCGCGACTGCTCGGGCACAAGGCAAGCGGCGGCCAGGTCGAGGTGCTGGTCGAGCGCCTGAGCGACGAATTCGAAGCGCTGGTGCAGTTGCGTGCGAGCAAGGTTTCTCGCGCCGCAACGGTGCTGCATTTCGACCCCGTGCGTCCGGATTCAACGGCTGCGGGCGGCGCGGCACCACCGGCAACGGCCACGGTCCTGGAGCGCTGCGGCGAGTTCTACCGGCTGCGCTTCGCTGCGCCGGTGCTCGAGGTGCTGGAGCGTTGTGGTCGGATTCCCCTGCCGCCCTACATCACCCACGCGCCGGAACCAGAGGATCGCCATCGCTATCAGACGGTCTACGCGCGCGATCCCGGCTCAGTGGCGGCCCCCACCGCCGGTCTGCACTTCGATGAGGCGCTGCTCGCGCGCCTGGCCGAGCGCGGTATCGGCCAGGCCTTTGTCACGCTCCACGTGGGCGCGGGTACCTTCCAGCCGGTTCGCTCGGCTAGCCTGTCGGAGCACCGCATGCACGCCGAGCGCTTTTCGGTGCCGCCCACCACTGCGGCGGCCATCGCGCGCACGCGCGCCGCTGGCGGACGCGTGGTCGCGGTCGGGACGACCTCGCTGCGCACGCTCGAATCAGTGGCCAACGACGACGGCTCGGTGCCCGCGAACTCGGGTGAGACAGCGCTCTTCGTCACCCCCGGCTACCGTTTCCGGGTGGTCGACGCACTGATCACCAATTTCCACCTCCCCCGCTCGACCCTGCTGATGCTGGTCTCGGCGTTCGCGGGATTCGACCAAATTCGGGCCGCCTACCGCCATGCGGTCGGCAACGGCTATCGTTTCTTCAGCTATGGTGACGCCATGCTGCTCGAGAGGATGGAGCCGGAGAGCGCCGGGACGACCGGCCCCAGGGGGGCCTGAGGGCCATGCCGAACTTTGAACTGCTGGCACGCGACGGCGCGGCGCGACGCGGCCGGATAACGACCGCGAGGGGCGTGATCGAGACCCCGATCTTCATGCCGGTGGGCACCTACGGCGCGGTCAAGGCGATGACGCCGCGCGAACTCGAGGAAATCGGCGCCCAGATCATCCTGGGCAACACCTTCCACCTCTGGCTGCGCCCCGGACTCGAGGTGATCGGCCGCTTCGGCGGGCTGCACGGCTTCAACGGCTGGCGCCACCCGATCCTCACCGATTCGGGCGGCTTCCAGGTATTCAGCCTCGGGGCGATGCGCAAGATCTCCGAGGAGGGGGCCCGCTTCGCCTCGCCAATCAACGGCGACCGGCTGTTGCTGACACCCGAGATCTCGATGCAGATCCAGCGCGCGCTCGACTCCGACATCGCGATGATATTCGACGAGTGCACCCCCTACGAGATCGACGGCGCGCCAGCCTCGCGTGAGGCCGCGGCAGAGTCGATGCGCTTGAGCCTGCGCTGGGCGCGGCGCTCGCGCGACGAGTTCGACCTGCTGGGCAACCCCAACGCGCTCTTCGGCATCGTCCAGGGTGGAATGTTCGAGCCCTTGCGCGACGAATCCCTCGCCGGTCTGGTTGAGATCGGCTTCGACGGCTACGCGATCGGCGGCCTGTCGGTCGGCGAGCCCAAGGAAGAGATGCTGCGGCTGCTCGATCACATCGCCCCGCGGCTGCCCGCCGAGCGGCCCCGCTACCTGATGGGGGTCGGAACGCCCGAGGACCTGGTGGCCGGGGTCGCGACCGGGGTAGACATGTTCGACTGCGTGCTGCCGACCCGCAACGCCCGCAATGGCTGGCTGTTCACGCGCTGGGGCGACCTGCGGCTGCGTAACGCCCGCTACCGCGAAGACCAGCGCCCGTTCGACGAACACTGCCAGTGCTACGCCTGCCGGAACTTTTCGCGCGCCTATGTTCATCACCTCCAGAAGGTCAACGAGATTCTCGGCGCCAGGCTGGCGACGATCCACAACCTGCACTACTACCTGTGGCTCATGGCCGAGATCCGCCAGGCGATTGCCGCGGGCCGTTTTGCGGCTTTCCAGGCCCGTTTCGCAGAGGAGCGCGGGCGTGGGCTCGAGTGAACGCCGCCGGGGCTGTTCAGGGGGCGCGGCGGGCCTTCAAACCAGTCCGCACCCCTGTCGGACAGCGCGGTTGCTATAATCGCGCCCTTCAACGAGGAGAAAATCCGTGCTGATTTCAACAGCTTATGCCCAGGCTGCGGGCGGTGGTACCACCGAGCAGCTCTTCGGTTTCCTGCCGATCATCCTGATGTTCGTGGTGCTCTGGTTCCTGATGATCAGGCCCCAGATGAAACGCGCCAAGGAACACAAGTCCATGCTCGGCTCGCTCAAGAAGGGCGACGAAGTGATCACCAACGGCGGGCTGGTAGGCAAGGTCACCAAGATTGGCGAGAGCTACGTCACGATCGAGGTCGCGCGAGTGTCGGACGCCAAGAGCGGCGAGGGCGTGGTCGAGATGCAGTTCCAGAAGGCCTCGGTGCAGACCCTGCTGCCCAACGGAACCATCAAGGCAATCTGAACGATACCCGGGGCAGCTCCCGCGCCGGGCGCTGCCGCTTCGCTCGCGGCCCTACCGCGGTCGTAGCGCACTGATCATCTTCCGCCAACCGAGCGCTTGCCAGCATGAACCGCTATCCCATCTGGAAGTACGTGACCATTGCGTTCGCCTTGGTCATGAGCCTGTTCTTCACCCTGCCGAACTTTTTCGGCGAAGCGCCTGCGGTCCAGGTATCGAGCGGCAAGGCGACCGTCAAGATGGATCCGGGCATGCCCGCGCGCCTCGAGTCCGCACTCAAGGCCGAAGGCATAACCTGGACCGGGATGTTCGCCAACCAGAATTCGGTCAAGGCCCGCTTCGCCGACCCCGACACCCAGTTGCGCGCCAAGGACGCGATCAGCCGGAGCCTGAATCCCGACCCCACCGATCCGACCTGGATCGTGGCGCTCAACCTGATGTCCAACTCGCCGGCCTGGCTGACCAAGCTCGGAGCCCTGCCGATGTACCTCGGACTCGACCTGCGCGGCGGCGTGCATTTCCTGCTCGAGGTCGACATGAAGACCGCGATGAGCAAGCGGCTCGACTCGACCGCAGCCGACGTCCGCACCCTGTTGCGCGACAAGAACATCCGTCATGCCGGCATCGATCGCAGCGGCGCGACCTTTTCGATCTCCTTTCGTGACGCCGCCGCCCGCGACAGCGCCCGCCAGGTGATCACCAGCAACGTTCCTGACCTGGCCCTCGCCGATTCCCCGGAGGGAAGCGACCCGAAGATCACGGCGTCGTTCCAGCCGGCGGCCGAATCCAACCTGCAGCAAAGCTGGCTGCACCAGAACATCACCACGCTCAAGAATCGGATCAACGAACTGGGCGTCTCCGAACCGGTAATCCTGCAGCAGGGCCTTGATCGGGTGGTGGTGCAACTGCCCGGCGTGCAGGACACGGCCAAGGCCAAGAACATCCTCGGGCGCACCGCCACCCTCGAGGTGCGGATGGTCTGCGAAGCTCCCGAGGAGCAGGCGGCCATCACCGCGGGCGCGGTGCCTTTCGGCTGCGAACGCTACGTCGAGCGCGGCGGCGGCCCGCTGTTCATCCGCAAGCAGGTGATCCTCACCGGCGAGAACCTCAACGACGCCCAGCCCGGCTTTGACCCCCAGACCCAGGAGCCGGTAGTGCAACTGGCGCTCGACGCCAAGGGGGCTCGGGTCTTCCGCGACGTCACCCGCGTGAACATCGGCAAGCGCATGGCGATCCTGCTGATCGAGAAAGGCAAGGGCGAGGTCGTCACGGCACCGGTCATTCGCAGCGAAATCGGCGGCGGCCGGGTGCAGATCTCGGGCCGGATGACCACCGAGGAAGCGGCCGACACCGCGCTGCTGCTGCGCGCCGGCTCGCTGGCCGCGCCGATGGAGATCATCGAGGAACGAACCATCGGCCCGAGCCTGGGCGCCGACAACATCCGCAAGGGCTTCCGCAGCACGATCTACGGCTTCGCCACGATCGGCATCTTGATGTCGCTCTACTACGTGCTCTTCGGCGTGTTCTCGACCCTGGCGCTGTCGTTCAACGTGCTGATGCTCTTCGGGCTGCTCTCGATGCTGCAGGCGACCTTGACCCTGCCGGGCATCGCCGCCATCGCGCTCACCCTTGGCATGGCGATCGACTCCAACGTGCTGATCAACGAGCGCATCCGCGAGGAATTGCGCGGCGGTGCGACACCGCAGCTGGCCATCGCCACCGGCTATGAACGCGCCTGGGGGACGATCCTCGACTCCAACATCACCACCCTGATCGCCGGCCTGGCGCTGCTCGCCTTCGGCTCGGGCCCGGTGCGCGGCTTCGCCGTGGTTCACGTGCTGGGGATTCTCACCTCGATGTTCTCGGCAGTGTTCTTCTCCCGCGGCTTGGTGAACCTCTGGTACGGCTCGCGCAAGAAGATCGAGTCGCTGGCCATCGGCCAGATCTGGAAACCACAGGCCTGATCCCCGCCCCGGAATCTGACTAGGAAACGACATGGAATTTTTCAGGATTCGGCGCGTCATCCCCTTCATGCGCCATGCGACGCTCTTCAACGTCGCCTCGGTGCTGATGTTCGTCGCGGCAGTAGCGTTCCTGGCAGTGCGCGGCCTGCACCTCTCGGTCGAATTCACCGGGGGCACGGTGGTCGAGGTCGCGTATCCGCAATCTGCCGAAGTCAGCCACATCCGAGCAGCAGTCGACAGCCTCGACTACGGTGACGTCCAGGTGCAGACCTTCGGCACCTCGCGCGACGTCATCATTCGCCTGCCGCTGCGGGGCAACGAAACCTCGGCGCAACAAAGCGAACGGGTAATGAAGGCCCTGAAGGACGACAACAACTCGGTCGAATTGCGCCGGGTCGAATTCGTCGGACCGCAGATCGGCCGCGAGCTTGCCGAGAACGGGGCGCTGGCGCTGCTCTTCGTGGTGGTCGGCATCATGATCTACCTGGCGATCCGCTTCGAATGGAAATTCGCGGTCGCGGCGATCGTCGCCAACCTCCACGACGTGGTGATTATCCTCGGCTTCTTCGCGGCGTTCCAGTGGGAATTCTCGCTTTCGGTGCTGGCGGCAGTGCTGGCGGTGCTCGGCTACTCGGTCAACGAGTCGGTGGTCATCTTCGACCGGATCCGGGAGAACTTCCGCAAGATGCGGCGCGCCTCCACGGTCGAGGTCATCGACAGCGCCATCACCGCCACCATCTCACGCACCATCATCACCCACGGTTCGACCCAGATCATGGTGCTCTCGATGCTGATCTTCGGCGGCCCGACGCTCTATTACTTCGCGCTGGCCCTGACGATCGGCATTTTGTTCGGGATCTATTCCTCGGTGTTCGTCGCCGCCGCCGTGGCGCTACGGCTCGGCGTCACCCGCGAGGATCTGGTCAAGCCGCCGAAGAAGAACGACGGGCAGCCGGAACTGCCCTGAACGGGTGCACGGCGGGGGCCAGGGTTCAGGCCTGGTCCGAATATTCCGTCGGCAGTGCGCCGCGGCGGCCGCGCATCGCGCGAAAGCGATCTCTAATGCGCAGCAATTTGGCCTGGACGGCGTCGAAGTCCTGGTTGGAAAACCCCTTGAAGGCCGAATCAATGATCGCCACGTGGGGCAGGAAGTAGCGCTCGAACATCTCTTCGCCGCGCTCGGTAAGGCTGACTATGGCAGTGCGCCGATCGTGCTTGCCGGGCGTGCGCCGAACCAGACCATCGCGTTCCAGCCTTTCGACCACCCCGGTCAGGGTGCCCTTGGTGATCAGCGTATTTTCACCGAGCTGGCGGAAATTCAGGCCGGGCGTATTGCCGAGCGTGGCGATGACGTCGAATTGCGGCGGGGTCAGGCCCATGCTCCGAATGTCCCGGCGCGACACCGTCTCGAACGCCTGGAAACATTCCGCCAAGAGGCGAACGGTGCGCATGCTCCGAAGTTTCCCCAGGTAGCTGACCATAAGGCAGATTGTACATATTTCTATTAATTATTGATTATATTTCTCTGTTGGTTCTAATCTGAGCGCAGCTGTCCCCGGCCTTCAGATTCGGCTTGCCAGTTCGGCTGCCTTACCGGTGTATCCGGCTGGCGTCAGCGCCAGGAGCCGGGCCTTGGCCGGGGCTGGAATTTCCAGCTTCTCGATGAAAGCGGCCAGATCGGCAGCTGTGATCCGCCGGCCCCGGGTGAGCTCCTTGAGCTGTTCGTAAGGATTGGCGACGCTGTAGCGGCGCATCACGGTCTGGATCGGCTCGGCCAACACCTCCCAGGCGGCGTCAAGGTCGGCGGCGATTCGTTCCTGGTCGAGCTCGAGCTTGTCCAGGCCCCTGACACAGCTGTCCCAACCCAGCAGGGCATGGCCCAGCGCGACGCCGATATTGCGCAATACGGTCGAGTCGGTCAGGTCACGCTGCCAGCGTGAAACCGGCAATTTCTCCGAAAAGTGCCGCAACAGCGCGTTGGCGACCCCGAGGTTGCCCTCCGAGTTCTCGAAGTCGATCGGGTTGACCTTGTGCGGCATGGTCGACGACCCGACCTCGCCCGCCTTGAGCCTCTGGCGGAAATAGCCCAGCGACACGTAGCCCCAGAGGTCGCGGTCGAGATCGATCAGGATCGTATTGATGCGCGCGATAGCGTCGAACAGCTCGGCCATGTAGTCGTGTGGCTCGATCTGGATCGTGTAGGGGTTGAACTTCAACCCGAGCGATTCGACGAAGCTCCGGGCGAGCGCCTCCCAGTCGATTTCGGGAGCCGCCATCAGGTGGGCGTTGTAATTACCCACCGCACCGTTCATCTTGGCCAGCAGTTCGACCCGATCGAAGTTGGCCACGGCCCGCTCAAGACGCGCGAGCACGTTGGCGAATTCCTTGCCCAGCGTCGTCGGCGAGGCGGTCTGGCCATGGGTGCGCGAGAGCATCGGGACGCCGGCGTGGCGGTGGGCCAGCGTGCGCAGCCGGCTCACCAGCGCAGCGAGCGCCGGACGCAGCGAGCGCGAACGCGCTTCCCCGATCATCAGGGCATAGGCGCCGTTGTTGATGTCCTCCGAGGTACAGCCGAAGTGGATGAATTCGCTGGCGCCGGCGAGTTCGGCGTTGTCGGCAACGGCTTCCTTGAGAAAATACTCGACCGCCTTGACGTCGTGATTGGTGACGCGTTCGATCTCCTTGATCCGAGCCGCCTGTGGCGCGCTGAAATCGACCGCCAGGGTGCGCAGGAACTCGCGGGCGTTGCCCGGCAACGGGGGCAATTCGGCCAGGCCGGCGTCGCTCAGGGCGATGAGCCACTCTATTTCGACGCGCACCCGCGCCCGCATCAGGCCGGTTTCACTGAGCAGGCCGCGCAACGAGTCCATCCGGCCGGCGTAGCGGCCATCGAGGGGCGAAAGGGCAACAAGTTCGGAGGCTGGCATGGTTGGTGGAGTGCGCCGGAGGAGATTGGATAAGGGTATGAATGCCGGCATGGCTTCGCCGGTGACCCGCATAATGCAACTATACTGCCAAAAATTCCGGATGCCGCCCATGAAACTGATCGCCTCACTCGCCAGCCCCTATGCGCGCAAGGTTCGCGTAGTAATGGCTGAGAAGAAGATCGACTACGAATTCGTCGGCGAGGACGTCTGGGCCAGCGACAGCCGCATTACCGAGTTCAATCCGCTCGGCAAGGTGCCGTGCCTGATCATGGAAGATGGCGGCGCGCTGTTCGACTCCAGGGTGATTGTCGAGTACCTCGACAACCTCACTCCCTTGCACCGGCTGATCCCACCCAGCGGCCGGGCGCGGACCGCGGTCAAGTGCTGGGAGGCGCTTGCCGATGGCCTGACCGATGCCGCGATTCTGATCCGCATCGAGTTCACCCGGCGCGAGGAACACGAGCGCAGTGCCAAATGGGTCGCCCGCCAGAGGGGCAAGGTCGACGCAGCGCTCAAAGCCATGTCCAAAGGGCTCGGCGACAACGCCTGGTGCTGCGAGGACGGTTATTCACTGGCCGACATTGCCACCGGCTGTGCGCTGAGCTGGATAGATTTCCGTTTCCCCGAGTGGCGCTGGCGTATCGACTATCCCAACCTTGCCGGTCTGGTCGAGCGCCTCGATACCCGGGCTTCGTTCGCCGCTACCCGCCCCTGCTGAGCGTTTCCCCGGCGGGTTGTGGGCAGGATTCAGCCGAAGCTGTCAGCGGCGCTCAACGCGCTGCGCCGATGATCCCGCCCCCGAGGCAGACCTCACCGCGATAGAGCACCGCGCTTTGTCCCGGCGTAACCGCCCACTGCGGCTGCGCGAAATGCAGCCGGAACGATTGGTCGCTCTCGCTGGCGATCGAGCAGGCGGCGGCGCTCTGCCGGTAGCGGGTCTTGGCCGTGAGTCCCGAATCAGAATCGGCGGGCGGGCGTCCTGCAACCCAGTGGGCGTCGAGCGCCGCGAGGTCATTGGTCAGCAGCCAGGGATGATCGTGACCCTGCACCACCCGCAGCGTGTTGCTGGCCATCTCCTTGCGCGCCACGTACCAGGCCTCGCCGTCGCCACCGCGCACGCCCCCGATGCCGATGCCCTTGCGCTGGCCCAGGGTGTAGAAAGCCAGGCCAACGTGCTCACCCAGCACCCGTCCCTCGGGTGTGACGATCGGACCCGGGGTGGTCGGCAGATAGCGATTGAGAAAGGCCCGAAACGGCCGCTCGCCGATGAAACAAATCCCGGTCGAGTCCTTCTTGGCGGCGTTGTGCAGGCCAATGCGCGCGGCGATCTCGCGGACTTCGCGCTTGTGCAATTCCCCCACCGGGAAGAGCGTGCGCACCAGTTGCTCCTGATTGAGGCGGTGCAGGAAGTAGCTCTGGTCCTTGCCGGGGTCGACACCTTTCAGCAGCT
>JAHYJF010000480.1 GCA_019428955.1 Burkholderiaceae bacterium | reverse complement strand
TCGGCAGCTCGCCGGTGGCCGTGTCGACATCGCCCGCTGGCATGCGCAGCACCATGCCTTCGACGCAGAGATAGCCGAACTTGGTGCGGCCGCTGGAGGGCAGACCGTAGTCAGCCGCGTTGCGGAAATACTTGATGTAGCCCTGCGTCGAGAGCGCGGAGACGCGTTCGCGGATGGTGCGCTCGCCGCCCAGACCGGCCTTTCCCTCGAAAGATTCGGCGAACTGGTTGGCTGTGTAGCAGCGCCCGCTGCCGGCCTCCTCGAACAGGATCTGAAGGATCGCGTCGCGTTTGCGGCGGCGCTCGGCATCCAAGCGCTGGCCGTAGTCCTTCATCACCAACCGCTCGTTGGCGTCGACTTCCCGCCACTCACCGTTGATCTTGTCGACGTGCCGTTGCGGGATACCCGCGCCATTGCGCAGCTCGAAGATGAGCTGGCGAGTGGTGCGCGTTTCATCGGGTCGGAACAGCAGCATGCCGGTCGAGTAGTAACCGCGCAGGCTTCCTGCGCCGGCTAGTGCCTGGAACGGGTCCTCCTCAAACTGCTTCTTGCCTAGCTTCTTGGTGTGGTGAGCGAGGATCACCCCGGCGTCGGGATTGACCGCCTGGCGAATCCGCTCCACCCGCTGCGAGAGGAAGAACAGCATGGCGCCGTTGTCGTTCTCTCCACCGGCATCGCCGCCGTCGAACACGTTGCGGATCGGATCGATGGCGATGATGTCAGGAGGCTCGCCGCCAAAAGCCTTCGCGATCGCTGGGATCACCTGCGCCAGACCGGCGTCATCGAGTACCAGCCGCAACTGCGGCGTGGCCACGAAATTGGCGCGGGCGTCCAGAAGCCGATGGGACGGCAGGCGGACATCCTTCACTCGCTCGCGCAGGTAGTGGTACTGGACCTCGGCCTGCAGGTAGAACACACGTAGCGGACGGGGTGGATGCATGCCCAGAAAAGCAGCGCCAGCCGCCATGTGCGCCAGCCACGACAACAGAAAGTCACTCTTGCCGACCTTGGGCGCACCGCCGAACACCAACATGCCAGCCGGCGTCAGCACGCGCGGAGAGATCAGATCGGGTGGCAGCGGTGAGTTATCGTCGAGCAGTTCGCCGAGCGTGAAGGTGGGCAGGGAGGGAGCCGCCGCCTTGACCACGCGGCGTTCGCCCTGGGCGATGAATGCGGCGCAGTCGAACCCTTCGTCGACAGCGTCTGCGGCGTCCCACTTGGGTGGCTTGTCAGTGGGCGGCACCAGGATGGCCACGGATGTGCTGCCCGCAGCCACGCAAGCACGCGCTGCGCTCTCGGCGTAGTCCCAGCCGGGTGCATCCCGGTCCGGCCAGATGACCACGGATTTCCCCGCCAACGGATGCCAGTCGGTTTTGTCGACAGGAGCCTTGGCGCCGTTCATCGCGGTGGTGGCCGCAATACCGCAAGCGATCAATGCAGCCGCACACTTCTCGCCTTCGACCAGGACGACCTCTCGCGCCCTCGAGATGACCGGGAGGTTGTAGAGCGGCCTAGGGTCGGGCGCGCGCCACATGCGGGCACGAACATCCCAGGGGCGATATTCCTTGCCCGTCGGTGGGTCGTAGCGGTAGACGCAGGCGATCAGTTCGCCCTCGGGTGCCAGATAGTCCCACTTGGCGGTGTAAGCGCCGAGGTCGTCCATTGGCACGCTGCGAACATCGCGGCGCATCGGCGTGATGTTCGATGGAGCAAGACCGAGCCACTGCCGGATCTCGCTAGCGATGCGCGGGAAGTCGCTGCGTGCGGA
>JAHYJF010000083.1 GCA_019428955.1 Burkholderiaceae bacterium | reverse complement strand
CTGACCGCCGCCTCATTATTACGGTCGACGAGGCGCACGGTGTCGATCGCGGGGTCGAAGGCGAGCTGGTATTGCTTGAGGTTACCCGGCCAGCGCGGTTGTGCCTTGCGGTCCGGACGGAACATGCCGAGGAACACCTGGTTCAGGTACGTACCCTGGGTATTGACGCTGATCGGCAGGCTGGCCGCGGCAAAGACGCTGTTGACCGCCTGCACCTCGGCCAGGATAGAACTGAGCGCTTCGATCAGCGAGGCGGTGTCAGTGGCCTCGAAATAGCGTCCCCCGCCCTGCGAAGCCATGCTTTTCAAGAGCGCCGTGTTGTAGGTGCCCTGCCCGGTGGTCGAGGGCAGCACCTCGACCGTGTAGACGGTGGCGTACTGGCGCGCGGCGATCGCCGCCGAGAGATCGGTCTGCTGGTTCAGATAACGGGACCATTCATCGCCATAGTTGCCCGGGTTTTCCCCACCAACCGGATCGGGGGGAACGATCTTCGTGGTGTTGCCGCCAAACGAAGCAAGCTGGCTCCCGGCCTCGACCGAGTCGGCGGTGCTGTCGGACGAAGGGCCATTGCTCAGGTAGATGACGACCGACTTCTGGCACGCGTCGGTCACCGGGCTGCGGTAGACCGGGGTGGGGACTTTGGCATTGACAAAGGCGCGCGGGTCGGCCTTGGCCTTTTTGCTGCCTGCAAATGCCTCCTTCCCGGCCAGGTAGCGGTAGACCTCGGCCATGCCAACGCCGAGCTTCCCGCTGTTGCTCTTGTCGTTGTTGACGTCGAAGCCGTTGATGATGGTTGCGAGCGCGAGCCGATTCGTCGCGTTCATCGGCAGCACCGGAAAGCGCACGTAGGCGCCATCGGGGCCGCTGTTTCCCGCGCCGGTCTCGGTGAATGTCATCAGGCCGGCGTTGACCGTTGTGGGCAGAAGGTCGAAGACGCTCTTGAGCGCCGCTTTCTCCCACGGGAACGGGCTCGACCAGTTGGCGGTATTGTCGACGTAGAAGAGGATGTTGGGCGCTACGGCGGTCGGTGCTCCGGCGGCGTAGATGTCGATGTCCTCGGAGCGCGCCGCGGGCGCGAGCGTCAGCGCGGCGATGGCGGTGAGCGTCGTGAGCGCGGCGAGCGCGAGGCGCAGGGGTCGGTTGGTGGACATCATCGCGCTGCTCCCTACTTGCAAAAGGTCTCGGCGTCGATCGAGGAAACCCGGATCGCAACGCCCTGGTGTAGTTCGACGCTCGCCTTGCTGACCGGATCCTGGGCTTGCGCACTGACCTCCCAGCGGGTATCGGCGCAGTACGACTCGGCGGCGCTGGCCACCATTTCTGCGATCCCCGAACCGGTCACTGCCGCGGACTTGAAGCAGGGAATGTCGGCGGCAAGCGACTCATCGAGTTCGAAAGTCTTCAACTTGCGCACGCCGATGCAGGCGGGCTTGGGCAGCATTGCCACACTGTAGTCGGCGACGCCGTTGCCGGTGACGTCGATCGTGATCGGATTCGCGGCAATGAAGTCCGGGTTGCTCGTGAACACCGACGAGCTCAGAACGTACTCAATGGCCTGCTGGGCGGCGGCCTTGGCTTCCTGGCGGAACTGGGCATTGCCCACCACCTGCTGGTTCATCCGGCTGGTGCCAATCGCGGTGAAGCCGATCAGCGCCAGCAGCAACAGGATCACCAGGGTGATCAGTAGCGTCGCGCCGCGCTGGCGATGCGTCGCGGTTCGACTTGCGGTGTCCATGATCATGGCCTCTCCCGGCGGCCGGCGGGGTTCGCCGCCCGCACCACGGCGGTGTAGACGTGGCGCTTGAAGGCGTCGTTGAACGGCCCGACGCTGCCGCCTGCGCCCATGTCGTACTTCTTCTCGTCGACGTAACCGGGCGAGGCCTCGGCTGTGCGCGAGAGCACGTGCAACCGGACCGTCACGACGTTGCGCCAGGCCGCCGCGTCGCACGTGGCTTCCGAGCAGGTGCTGTAGACGTCGACCTGGCCGTCGCCATCGTTATCGAGTCCGTACTCGACCTTGAGATTCTCGATCCCTTCAACCAGTGTCGAGTTGTTAATGATCTTATTGACGCCGTCGAGTTCCGCGACCCGCAGCGACGGCAAGCCGTCGGCACTCGAACAGTTGCTGCAGGTGCCGATGTAGAAGGCCCTGGTGCGGTAGCGGCGGATGTCCTCGCGAGTTGTGCAGTCGCGCTTGCGCAGCGTGAAGTCGCCGTCCTTCTGCGAGAAGATGAAAGGCATCGCACTTGGATCAGTGTTGCAGTTGGAAACCTGCAGGAATGCCGAGGTGTCGTCGGCTGCCGTCGGCGCCAGCGCCACGGTCTCGACGCGACGAACCGCGATAACGTCTGGTGCCAGAGTCCCGGTGGTCAGGCGCTCAGCGAAGCAGGTTTCGCCTGCCCGCAGGGCCACATTGCCGTCGTAGCCAAAGATCGCCACCGGCATGTTCAGCGTCGCTACGTCCCAGCCCAGATCGGCGCTCGCCGTGGCGCACATCAGCGGCAAGGTCGGGATATCGGACGCCGTGGCATAGGGGCCCCAGAAACCGGCCATCTGGATTTCCTCGCTCAGGATCTCGATGGCGTAGCGGCCGTTTTCGATCTGGGCGGCGTTGCGCTGCAGCTCGGCGTGGCTACGCGACGAGTTGGTAAACACGGTCGTTACGGCGAGGATCACGAACATGCCCACGGTGATCGCGATCATTAGTTCAATGAGCGACACGCCGCGCGCTGGGCGACGAGTTCGAGTGGGCGAGGGCAGGCGCAGTTGGCTCATGTCAGGTGCCCAGGGTGGCGATGGTCAGCGGCAGGCTGATTGCCCGCCGGGTGCCGTCGGCCGGATAGGCCCCGGCGGCGCAGGCATTGATCGCGTCGCGGGTCTTGCGCGAGCCCTGCCAGACGACGGTGACCAGGTACGAATTGGGCGTGGTCGCCACGATGCAGCCGTGGGCGGCGGTGGCGCCGCCGAGGTTCTTCGCCGCGGCCGAAATTTCGGTGGTGCCGTCGAGTGCCGCCTTCCACTGGCACAGGTCCTGGTCGACCACCGAGGTCCCCGCCGGGTTGGGGCAATCAGCCGCGCCCCCGATGTATCCGGTGAGCACGTAGGCGGCAGCATTCTGGCGGTTGGCGTTGATGCGGCTAACCATGTCCTGGGCCAGCACCAGCGCCTGGGAGCGGCCGTAGGCCTCGACTTCGCCGACCATGGCCCGGCCCTGGAGATTGGCCAGGCCAAGCAACGCGAATGCGGTCACCAGGATGGCGACCAGCACCTCGATCATGGCTGAGCCGTTGGCGCGTGAGCGGTCGGTGATCATCAGCATTTCCCCTTGCGGGCGCTGGCGCGACCGCTCGGTTGCACCGTCACGCAGCGCGCCGCGCTGTCGTCGGTCTTGGGGCTGCTCAGTTCGATGGCGGTCGTACCCGCGCTGCGGCCGTTGCGGTCGAAGGTCACCACCGTCGCCCCGCTCGGGCTGGTGATGCCGGCCCCAAAGGCGTCGCGCTGCGAAATTCGAACCGCGCCGGCATCGTCAACGCTCCAACCCTGGGCCCAGGTGGTCCCGGGGGTGACGGTGACGTCGACTCCGCGTTTGATGGCTTCGCTGCGCGCGAGCATCATGTCGCCCGCCAGGTCGAAGGCCCCGGTGCGCAAGCGCTGGCGCGCGATCATTTCGCTGAACGACGGGCCTGCCAGGGCGGCGAGAATACCAACGATGGCCACAACCGTCATCAGTTCGACCAGCGTGAAACCGGCACTGCGCCGGCGCGGCCGCAGGCGGTCTGAATTTGCCATGTGGGTCGCGGACTTCACCAGCAGCCCGTGGTGGCGGCGGTCTTGGCGCCGGTGTTGTTGAGCGTCATTTCCCCGCACTTGTCCTTGTTCTGGCCGCTGGCGGCCAGAGGGGTGGCGGTAACAGTGAAGGCCGCCGGTGGGCTCGAGGCGACAATCTTGATGCCATACCAGCCCAACTGCTCGGCTGGCACGGTGAACTTGAGCGTTGCCACGTCAGCGGCATATTCCCGCGCATCCATCAGGTACTGCTGCTGGTGATTGGCGATGTCCTGCATCGTGGCCTGGACGGCCACCCGACGCCCCTTGCGAACCGCGTCGTTATAGAGCGGAATCGCGATCGCAGCCAGAATTGCGATGATCGCGACCACTATCATCACCTCGATCAGGGTGAAGCCGTCGGACCGGCGGCCGGAGGTGGTCAGGGGATGCGAATTCATCGTTGGTCCTCGTAGCGGATCACGCTGGATACATGGATTGAACCGTAGATTAACCTTTTGCCGACCAACACAGTCAAGTTTCACTGACGACCGGTCGATTACGGGTCTTGAAAGGTATTGGCGGCGGCCAGCGATTAAACTTCAGGGTTTCAGGCAAGGACAGGCAGAAATGACCACCAATCAGATTGAATTCGAACGCGCCTCGCAAGTGCTCGTGGGCGGCGTCAACTCGGCAGTGCGGGCTTTCCGGGCTGTTGGCGGTACGCCGCGGTTCATCGCGCGGGCCGAAGGGGCCTACCTGTGGGACGTCGAAGGCAAGCGCTACATCGACTATCTGGGGTCCTGGGGTCCGATGATCGTCGGCCAGTCCCACCCGCTGGTGGTTGAGAGGGTTCGCGAGGCCGCCGGACGCGGACTGTCCTACGGCGCTCCCAACGTGATGGAGAGCGAGCTGGCCGAGCGCATCTGTGCGCTCTTCCCTCAAGTCGAGCGGGTGCGGTTCACCAGTTCCGGCACTGAGGCAACGATGTCGGCGCTGCGGCTGGCACGCGGTTTCACGGGGCGCACCAAGATCATCAAGTTCGAAGGCTGCTATCACGGCGCTTCCGACAGCCTGTTGGTCAAGGCCGGCTCGGGGGCGCTTGCCTTTGGCACCCCGACCTCGGCCGGGGTGCCGGCCGACCTGGCCGCTCACACCCTGGTGGCCCAGTTCAATGACCTCGACAGTGTCGCGGCGCTCTTCGAGTTGCACCCTGACGACGTGGCCTGCCTGATCGTCGAGCCGATCGCCGGCAACATGAACCTGATCGCTCCGGCTCCCGGTTTCCACGAGGGGCTGCGTTCGCTGTGCACGCGCTACGGAGCACTGTTGATATTCGACGAGGTGATGTCGGGATTCCGGGTCGCGCTGGGCGGGGCCCAGGAAGTGGTTGGCGTCACCCCGGATCTGTCGACTTTCGGCAAGGTCATCGGCGGCGGCATGCCCGTCGGAGCGATCGGTGGGCCGGCCCGGATCATGGAGATGATGGCGCCGCTCGGGCCGGTCTACCAGGCCGGCACGCTCTCGGGTAACCCGCTGGCGATGGCCGCTGGTCTCGCGACCATCGAACTGATCTCGGTGCCCGGCTTCCACGCCCGCCTGCATGAGCGCTGCGGCAAGTTGATCGCCGGGCTGAGCGCAGCCGCGGCCGCGGCCGGGGTGCCGTTTTCCGCCCGTCACCAGGGCGGCATGGCCGGGATGTATTTTATGGCCGCGACGCCGACCAATTTCGCCGAGGTCCAAGGCCAGGATGTCGAAGGCTTCAAGCGTTTCTTTCACCTGATGCTCGAGCAGGGCATTTACCTGCCGCCGTCAGCGGTCGAGGCGTTTTTCTTTTCGTCGGCGCACAGTGATGGCGATATCGACGCCACGATCGGGGCGGCAAGGAGCGCCTTCGCAGCCGTGGCTGGCTGATGGTTGCGCCGGTTCAAGGGTCCCGATCCAGCGCAGCCGGGTCGGGATCGCCGGAGGCGAGCGCGCGCCCGGGCTCCTACCTGCCGGTCTTGTTTTTCGCCTGCGCGATCCTGCTCGTCTCGACCGGCGCGCGTTCCTCGTTCGGGCTGTTCCTGCCCGAGATGACGACGGCGCACGGCTGGTCGCGGGAAACCTTCTCGCTGGCAATTGCGTTCCAGAACCTGGTGTGGGGCATCAGCGGCACGTTTCTGGGGGCGATGGCCGACAAGTACGGAGCAGCGCGCACGCTGGTGTTGGGCGCGCTGCTCTACGTGGCTGGTTTCCTGGGCATGGCCTGGGCACAGAGCGGGGTTGAACTGACCTTGTCGGCCGGTCTGCTGATCGGGGTGGCGATCGGCGGAACCAGTTTCGGAATCATCCTGGCCCTGCTCGGCAGGCTGGTCCCGGAAGAGAAGCGCAGCCTGGCGTTCGGCATCGGGGTGGCCTCGGCGTCGTTCGGGCAGTTCCTGTTCGTGCCCTTGGCGGGCAAGTCGATCGCTGCCTTCGGTTGGCAGCCGACGCTCTGGATGCATGCCGGCCTGGTGGCGCTGATCGTCTTGTTCGCACTGGCTCTGGGACGACGAGAAGGCCGCCACTCCGACGGTGGCAACCTCGAGATCGGCGCCGCGTTGCGCACGGCGATTGGAGACCGCAGCTTCCACCTGCTTTTCTGGGGATACCTGGTGTGCGGCATGCAGGTGGTATTCATTGCGCTGCACCTGCCGGCCTACCTCAAGGGCCGCGGACTCGACGCGGGCGTTGGCGGGACTGCGCTGGCGCTGATCGGGTTGTTCAATATCCTCGGATCACTGGGCGCCGGAGCGCTTGGCCAGCGTCTTTCCAAGAAGCGCGTGCTGACCACGATCTACCTGAGCCGCTCGGCGGTGATCAGCCTCTTCCTGCTGGTTCCGCTCAGCCCCCTGTCGGTCTACATCTTCTCGGCGGCGATGGGCGTGCTGTGGCTCTCGACGGTGCCGCTGACCAATGCCCTGGTGGGCCAAATCTACGGCGTGCGCACGCTGGGCACGCTCGGTGGGGTGGTGTTCGTCGGGCACCAGCTGGGCAGTTTCCTCGGTGCCTGGGTGGGGGGGCGGATCTTCGACGTCACCGGATCCTATAACTGGGCCTGGGGCCTGATCATTGCCTTCGGGCTGTTCGCGGCAGTTATACACGCGCCGATCAACGAGGTCGCACTGAGACGGCGCCGCGCCGCTGCGCCGTCCGGGCTGGGCTGACCCGACGCCGTCAGCAGCGCTGACGGCGTCGGGGTAACTTCTCTCCTACATCCGCTCGAACACTGCGGCGATGCCCTGGCCGCCGCCGATGCACATCGTCACCAGCGCATAGCGCCCGCCGGTGCGCTGCAGTTCGTAGAGCGCCTTGACCGTGATCAGGGCACCGGTCGCACCGATCGGGTGGCCGATCGAGATGCCCGAGCCGTTAGGGTTGACCCTGGCCGGATCGAGCCCGAGGTCGCGGCTCACGGCCAACGCCTGGGCGGCGAAGGCCTCATTGGCCTCGATGACGTCGATCGCGCCGATCTCGAGCCCGGCGCGCTTGAGCGCGGTCCGCGAGGCCGGCACCGGACCGATGCCCATGTAAGCCGGGTCGACCCCGGCATGGGCGTAGGAGACCAAACGAGCCAGCGGCTTGAGGCCGCGGGCCTGCGCCGTCTTGGCATCCATCAGCACCAGGGCGGACGCCGCGTCGTTGATTCCCGAGGCGTTACCGGCGGTGACGGTGCCATCTTCCTTGATGAACACTGGCTTGAGTCGCGCCATGTCCTCCAGAGTCGTGCCCGGGCGGGCGTGCTCGTCGGTGTCAAAGACGGTGGTGCCCTTGCGGGTACGCAATTCCACCCCTACGATCTGATCCTTGAAGTACCCGGCAGCGATGGCCGCGCCGGCACGCCGGTGACTCTCCACCGCCAGCGCGTCCTGGTCCTCGCGCGAGATGCCCCACTTCCTGGCGATGTTCTCGGCGGTCACGCCCATGTGGATCGTCTGGAACGGGTCGTGGAGTGCGCCGACCATCATGTCGACGACCTTGCCGTCGCCCATGCGCTGGCCCCAGCGCATCGCCGGCAGGTGGAAGGGACCGCGGCTCATCACCTCGGCGCCGCCGGCGATCGCGATGTCGGCGTCGCCGAGCATGATCGCCTGCGCCGCGCTGACGATGGCCTGCATTCCCGAGCCGCACAGCCGGTTCACGGTGAGGGCCGGAGCATTCTGCGACACACCACCGTCGAGCGCGGCAACGCGCGCGAGATACATGTCGCGTGGCTCGGTATTGACGACGTGGCCAAACACCACATGGCCGATCTCGTCACCCTTGACCCGGGCCCGAGACATTGATTCCCGCACCACCAGCGCACCGAGCTGCGTCGGTGTCTGGTCCTTGAGGCTGCCGCCGTAGGTTCCCACGGCGGTGCGCACACCGCTTACGATCACCACTTCTCGAGTCATTGCTGCTCCTTTTCGTATCGAATTTGCAGGGCGCCGCAGCGCGGCCCCTAGGGGAAAATAAAACTTCCTAGCCACCAACCCAGGCCTGCCAGCGCGGCCGACGCGGGGATCGTGAGACCCCAGGCCAGCAGGATGTTGCCGGCCACGCCCCAGCGCGCGGCCGAGAATCGCCGCGTGGCACTGGCACCCATGGTGGCACCGATGATGGTATGGGTGGTGGATACCGGGATGCCCATACCGGTGGTAATGAAGAGTGTAATCGCGCCCCCGGTCTCGGCGCTGACGGCGCCGAGCGGTTTGAGGCGGGTGAAGCGCTGGGCCATGGTGCGCACGATCCGCCCGCCACCGAGCAGCGTGCCCAGGGCGATCGCCGCGTAGCAGCTGACCACCACCCAGTCGGGCAGGCGATCGATGCTGGTTTCACCGGCGGCGATCAGCGCCAGCCAGATGATCCCCATGGTCTTCTGGGCGTTGTTGCTGCCGTGGCCCATCGCGTAGAACGCCGCCGAGACCAGCTGGAGCCCGCGCAGCCAGGTCTCGGCGGGGACCGGCGCGGCGCAACGCAGCAGCCATGACGCGCCTACGACCAGTGCGCCGGAGAGCGCGAACGCCAGCACCGGTGAGAGCAGGACGAAGAGTGCGATCGGAATCAGCCCCCCGGTAACCAGCGCCGCGACTCCCGCCTTGGCGATGGCCGCCCCGAGCAGTGCCCCGATCAGCGCGTGCGAGTAGCTGGTGGGAATGTGCACCAGCCAGGTGGCCACGCTCCAGACAAAGGCGCCGGCCAGCGTGCCGAAGATCACCGCGGCATCGGCGACGTTGGGCATCACCAGCTCGTGCGCCACGGTTTCGGCGACGTGGCGGTGGAAGACGAATATCGCGGCAAAATTGAAGAACGCCGCCCAGGTTACGGCCTGGTAGGGCCGCAGCGCGCCGGTCGAGACTGTGGTCGCGATCGAATTGACGGCGTCGTGGAAACCGTTCATGAAGTCGAAGGCCAACGCTACGATCACCAGGATCGCCAGCACGCCAAACGAGAACTGCACCCCGCTCATCACGCGGCTCCGGCGCGGCGGCTCATGCGTTCTCGAGCACGACGCCTTCGATCACGTTGGCGACGTCCTCGCAGCGATCGGTGACGGCCTCGAGCTGTTCGTAGATGGCCTTGAGCTTGATCAGTTGGCGCACATCGGCCTCGTCGCGAAACAGCTTGGACATCCCGGCGCGCATCACCCGGTCGGCATCGGACTCGATCTGGTCGATCTGCTGGCAAATCTTGAGCGTGTGCTGGGCGTCGTCCATGTTGGCGAGCAGGCGCACGGCATCGGCGACCCGGTCGATGCACATCCGGCTGAGGTCGGCGAGCTGGCGCGCTTCCGGTGTGACGCGCTGCAGGTCGAAGAGCATCGCTGATTCGGCGACGTCCTGGATCAGGTCGAGGATGTCGTCGAGCCGGGTGATCAGCCGGTGGATCTCGTCGCGATCGAAGGGCGTAACGAAGCTCTGGCGCAGCAGCAGGACGGTTTCGCGGGTGATCTTGTCGGCGGCGCGTTCGGCGGCGTCGATCGCATCGACGTGCTTCTGGCGCGCGCCGAGGTCGGAGTAGTTGGCCATCAATTCGGCGAGCTCGTGGCTGCCCTTGACCACCAGCGCAGCGTGCTGGTTGAACAGATCGAAGAACCGGCCTTCGCGGGGCATCAGTCGTCCCAGCATTGCAGCTCCTGAATGGTTATTCCGCGAGAGCGTAACAGATAAAGAAGCGGGACTCAGCGGCTGGCGCGACGCTTCAGGCACTCGAGGTAGGCGGCGCTGTCAGGAGCGGTTCCTGAGCGCTGGGCCTGCCAGATCGTTTCCGCCAGGCACTCGATTACTTCGTGGGTGGCCTCGTGCTCCGAGTCCAGCTTGCCGGTGAGTTGGGCCAGCGCGGCACGAATCCCGGCCGGCTGGTCGACCGCGCACTGCTCGGCCACCGCCAGGTGCAGCGAGAGATGAAGGAAGGGGTTGGTGCGTCCCGAGTCGACCGGGTACTGGGCGGCGAGCGCTTCCTCGAGCGATGCGAGATCGGCGTGATACTCGGGGTGGGCCATGATCGCATCGAGCGCCATCGCCTCGAGCGGGGTCAGGGGCGTGCCCTCGCGGTGCTTGGCCCACGTGCCGCAGAAGAAACGGCGCACATCCTCCTGGGAAGGATCGAACATCGCCTTGCCTAGGCCGTCCCGGGAGCGCTCGAGCGCCCGGGATACTCGCACAGGTCGGCGATCAGGCAATCGCCGCAGTGTGGTTTGCGCGCCAGGCAGACATAGCGCCCGTGCAGGATCAGCCAGTGGTGGGCGTCGTGGCGGAATTCCGCCGGCACTTTGCGCTCGAGGGCGGCTTCGACCTCGAGCGGGGTGGCCCCAGGTGCGATCCCGGTGCGGTTGGCAACCCGGAAGACGTGGGTGTCGACGGCGATCACCGGCTCGCCGAAGGCAATGTTGAGGACCACGTTGGCGGTCTTGCGGCCCACGCCCGGCAGCGCTTCGAGCGCGGCGCGCTCGCGCGGCACCTTGCCTGCGTGGCGCTTGACCAGGATCTCGCAGGCGGCCGCGATGTGCCTAGCCTTGGAGCGGAACAGTCCGATCGAGCGCACGTACTCTTCGATGCCCTCGGCACCCAGGGCCAGCATTGCCGCGGGAGTGGGCGCGGCAGCGAACAGCGCCCCGGTCGCGGCATTGACGCTGCGGTCGGTTGCCTGCGCCGAGAGGATGACCGCCACCAGCAGTTCAAACGGCGACGAGTAATTAAGTTCCGGCTGCGGCACCGGATTGGCTTCCCGCCAGCGTTCGAAGATCGCGCGGCACTTGCGCTCGTTCAACGCTGCCCCCGCCGGCGGTGTGCGCCTGGCGCTGCCATGCGCTGGTCAGGCGGCGCGCCTTGACTTGGCGGCGGCGAGATTCTGGCGGATGAAGCTGCTGACCTCAGGGTAGATCTGTTCCCGCCACCGTCGGCCGCTGAAGATGCCGTAGTGGCCGGCTCCCGGGGCAGTGTGGTGGCGCTTGCGGGACTTCGGGATTCCAGTGCAGAGCTTGTGCGCCGCCTGGGTCTGGCCGACCCCGGAAATGTCATCGAGCTCGCCCTCGATCGTGAACAGTGCCACCTTGTTGATCTTGGACGGGTCGACGCGGAACACCTTGTTCTCGAAGGTCACGTCCCACTTGCCCAGCGGCAGCAGGTGCTTTTGGAAGACGGTGCAGATGGTGTCGAGGTAGTACTCGACCGGCATGTCGAGAACCGCGTTGTACTCGTCGTAGAAGCGGCGATGGGCTTCGACGTCTTCCAGGTCGCCGCGCACCAGGTCTTCGTAATAATCACGGTGCGACTCGGTGTGGCGGTTTGGATTCATCGCGATGAATCCGGCGTGTTGCAGGAAACCGGGGTAGACGGCACGACCGGCGCCCGGGTAGCGGGCCGGGACGCGGTAGATCAGGTTGCGTTCGAACCACTGGAAGGGCTTATCGATCGCGAGCTGATTGACCTCGGTCGGACTCTGGCGGGTGTCGATCGGCCCGCCCATCATGATCATCGAGCGCGGCTGGCGCGGGTCATTGATGGTCGCCATGATCGATACCGCCGCCAGCACTGGCACTGTCGGCTGACAGACCGACATCACATGGACCTCGGGGCCGAGCGAGCGGATGAACTCGATCGCGTAGTCGACGTAGTCGTCGAGGTGAAATGAACCCTCGGACAGCGGCACCATCCGGGCGTCGACCCAGTCGGTCAGATAGACGTCGTGGTTGCGTAGCAGCGTGCGCACGGTATCGCGCAACAGGCTCGAGTGGTGCCCCGAGAGCGGCGCGAATGCCAGCACCACCGGGTCAGGTGCGCGGTCGGTCATTTCTGCAGGGAATTCGCGCTCGAAGTGGAGCAGCGTGCAGAAAGGCTTCTCGAGCACCACTTTCCTGGTGACCGGCACGGCGACACCGTTAATTTCGACCGACGTGACGCCGAAATCCGGCTTCTGGTATTCCTTGCCGAAGCGGTAGATCAGCTCGAAACCGGCCGAAAACCGGGAGGAGAAGGGTGCGTAGCTGAACGGGCTGTAGGGGTGCGAGTAGGCCTGGCTCATGGCCTCTGCCCAGGTCGACAGCGGTCGCAGAATCGCGCGTTGAGCTTCATGCAGGGTATAGAGCATCGGTGCTTCTCCAGGGTGGCCGGGCGGCAAGCGATGCGCCCGGCCAGGCGCATCGCATCCTCATTAATTATCTCCCGTCCATCTTCTTGACATCCTGCCGGCGC
>JAHYJF010000479.1 GCA_019428955.1 Burkholderiaceae bacterium | reverse complement strand
CCGCAGCCGTGATCTGGCCGTTGAAGAAGCGCCCAAAGGCGTTAGCGGCCTCGACGACGGCGCGGTAGCCGGCGACGCCGGCCTGTGAGGTCAGCGCGTCCATCTTCTGGGCGCGGGAGAGTTGGCGCGGCAGGGCGTCGATGGCCAGCACCGTGACCTTGCGTTCCCCCAGTTGTTGCATCAGTTCAGGGTTCTGCGCGGGCCAAATGAAGCTGATCAGGGTCTGGCCCTCGTGCATCAGGCCGACTTCTTCGGCGCTCGGGGTAAGGACCTTGAAGACAATGTCGGAAGTTGACCACAGCTTGGCGGCCCCCTCCACGATCTCCGCGCCTGCGGCGCGATAGGTATCATCGCTGCAGTCAGCGGTCTCGCCCGCGCCGCTTTCGACGGCTACCGAGAACCCCAGCTTGACCAGCTTTTCCACCACATCAGGTACGGTCGCGACGCGCTTTTCTGCGCTCGCCGTTTCCTTCGGAACTCCGATACGCAAAGCCATGAACTCAACTCCTCAGGTGTTTGAAGCACTTGCCCCACCGCCGGCGGCGGTCATCAACTTTGGGGAAAAAGCGCTGGAAATTGCCGGAACGCCGATGTGCGCGCGTCCCCCTAATCATAGGTTGTTGAAAAACCGCGGATTTATACCACACTTCAGTATGAGACCGGTCGCGACAGACCGGCCCGGTGGCCGGTTGCGCTTCCCGGACCGGCAGCAACAATCTTGTAAAATCAAACGCTTGCCCCCGTTTGTTGGGCTCGCGCCTTGGCCTGATGCCGAGCGCTGTAGTCGGAATAGGATTAACGCAATGGAATACTGGCGCCCGAGCACCACGGTAGCAGCGATCGTCGAACGCGACGGCCGCTACCTGGTGGTCCGCGAGCAGACTCGGGATGGACTGAGGATCAACCAGCCGGCGGGTCACCTCGACCCCGGCGAGAGTCTCGAGCGGGCAGTCGAGCGCGAGACCCTCGAGGAAGCCGCCTACCATGTGGCACCGACGGCGCTGGTGGGGGTCTACATGTCGCGCTACCGTTCGGAGGCTACCGGGGCCGACGTCACCTACGTGCGCTTCGCGTTCGCCTGCCGGATGGTGCTCCACGATCCTGAGCGCCGGCTCGACCACGGGATCGTCGAGGCGCTCTGGCTGACCCCCGACGAGATCCGCGCGCGTCGTGACGAGCACCGCAGTCCGCTGGTGCTGCAGAGCTTCCAGGACTACTGGGGCGGCCACAGTTATCCGCTCAGCGCGATCTACACCCACGCCAGCTGCCTCTACAGCCGTGTCTGACAAGCCGCGCCGCGTAGTGGTCGGAATGTCGGGCGGGGTCGACTCGTCGGTCGCGGCGTGGCTGTTGCGCGAGCAGGGCTACGAAGTGATCGGGCTCTACATGAAGAACTGGGAAGACGATGACGACGACGAGCATTGTTCCAGCCGCCAGGACTGGCTCGATGCCGCCAGCGCCGCCGACCAGCTCGAGATCGATATCGAAGCGGTCAACTTCGCCGCCGAATACCGCGAACGGGTGTTCGCCGAGTTCCTGCGCGAGTACCAGGCGGGCCGTACCCCCAACCCAGATGTGCTGTGCAACGCCGAGATCAAGTTCCGCGCCTTCCTTGACCACGCCATCACGCTTGGTGCCGATGCCATCGCCACCGGCCACTACGCCCGCGTGCGCGCGCTCGCCGGCGGCTTCGAGCTGCTGAAAGGTGTCGACCCCGGCAAGGACCAGAGCTACTTCCTGCACCGCCTCAATCAGGAGCAACTGGCGCGCACGCTCTT